>CAYUTR010000071.1:0-15413 GCA_964447465.1 uncultured Chryseobacterium sp. | reverse complement strand
AGGTCGGCGTGGGATTGAGCAGACGAGAAAATTTAGCCGGAAAGAAATAAGCGACCGATTTTTGCTCCACTTTTTCTAAAAAAGTGGAAAGAGAAGAAAATAAGTACTAAACCGAATGTGGTTGCTCGCACGAGAACGTCTTAATTGCGTAAGTGCGTCACTACGCATCCTTCCACTTTATCTGAAACTCAATCTCATTCTCTCCATCTCCTACTTCATGCTCAATACTATACGTCGCGCGATCCGGAACATAAATATCTTTTCCTGCAATTGAAATTCTGAAGTTGTCGCCGCTTTCAATACTATCTGCAAGTCTTCTTAATTTCTCAACGAAGTCTGCGTTGGAATATGTTTTTTCAATGTCGCGTGATGCCATGGTTCTGATTTTGTATAAGATGATAATTTATAAATATACGGAATAACCTTCCGGGAGTTAAACCCCTGAAAGTATGTAACGCAATTTATTACCGATCAGCTTCTGGTTATGGGGATGGTCACTTTGAATTCCGATCCCTTCTTATACTCACTTGTAAGCTCAATAATTCCTTCCATTTTCTCTACAGTTTTTTTCACGAGATATAAACCCAACCCCGCTCCTTTGCCTTCGTTCGTTGCACGATAGAACATGTCGAATACTTTTTCCTGCGCGTCTTTCTTAATCCCGGTTCCATTGTCAGTGACCTGCAGAAGAAGTTTTCCTTCGGGGTTCGTTTGCATTAAAATTTCCACGCGTGATTCATCAATGCCATAGTTCGCATACTTGATCGCATTCTCAATAAGGTTGAGCAAAACACTGTGCAGGCTGGCGCGGTCTGAAACAACTGGTTCAGTCACCTGATCAACAATGCTGAATGTAATTTGCTGAAAACCTTCCATGTAATTCAACGAATCGAGAATTTCATCGACTACTTGTTTCATGTCAACAGGGACCACCTGTAATGGCTTATCCTTGACCGACATCACCCCTACCAGGTCCGCCAGTGACTTATCAAGTTTCGATGCCAGCTCATTGATATTCTTTAAATAACCCAGAGCGGCTTCATCTTTAATGTCAAATCCAGCAACACGTATCAGGCCAAGAATAGAAGCAATCGGTCCACGCAGATCATGAGAAGATTTATAAATAAAAGTCTCCAGTTCATGATTCAACTGCTGCAGGCGCGATTCCTTTTCTTTCAATTCTGTTACATCCATGATCACACCGAATAACCTGACAGGCTTACCCGCCTCATCGAAATCAAATTTTCCGGATCCCAACAGATGTCTTACTTCCCTGTTATCTCTAACCACGCGATACTGGTAAGAAAAAGGCTGGAAGTTTTGTAAGGCCAACCCGGTGAGTGACTTTACGCGTTCCACATCTTCAGCATGAATATATTTCAGAAAAAGTTCGTAGGACTCTTCTGCACTTCCCGGCTCCAGGCCATAGATTCTGAAAGTTTCCTCCGACCACGAAGCACGAAAGGTGGTAAGATCTAATTCCCAATGACCCACATGAGCAATCGCCTGCGCGTGTTGCGAACGGGATAGAGTCATCTCCAGTTTCTCTTCGGTTTGCTTTCGGTAGGTTACGTCTTTGAAATTGGCTACAATACCCTGTAGCCATTCATCATGAAGCATGTTCGTAATTACACCTTCAAGGTTGATGTAGTATCCTTCCTTATGACGGCTGCGAAAATAAACCGGGATCGATTCGCCTGGATTTTCCATCACTTCCTTGAGCCAGGATTTCAATCGTCCGGCGTCATCAGGATGCGTGAGTTCAATGGCGTCGGCTTTTCCGCGTTCTTCGTCAGTCCAACCCATCACCCGGAAATTCGATGGGCTGCGGTAAATAGGTTTCAGATTTTTATCGAGCAGTGAAACCATATCACTGCTGTTCTCAATTAAGGCTCTGAATTTTTTTTCTTTTTTTGCAATTTCAAATGCCCGCTCTTCCGCCTTTTTTTCAAGACTGGCATTCAGGATTTGTAATTCCGTTGCTTGCTTTTTTTCACTTGCCAGCGACGATTGCAATTCTTCGCCAACAATATTCAGTCCAACGGCAACGGCATCCAATTCGTCGCCCTGCCCACTTATGATTGCTTTATCTGAAAAATCAAGGTTGGCATATTTCAGTAACAGGCCAACCAGTGGTTCAAGCCGTTTGTCCTTCTCTGGTATCAACATAATTTATTTTCTGGATGTTCAGACTTTTCAGCCACTCGCACGCTTCGCGTTCGTTCCCGAACAACTGAGTTGGCACTGTTGGTTTGTTAATCAGCATGAAAATGTTTCCGAGAAAGCGGGTAAGCGGAGAGCCGACTATCATGGCACCAGCAGTGACACCGATCAATCCTTCACCCGCCAAAAATTGACGCGCTGCCTGGTCTATCGATTTAATACCGCGAACATCAACAACAATGGGGTAACTCAATCCTTCGCAGCACTGCAAGCGCAATTCGACGACGTGTTTTGCGAGCTTAAGATCGAGAGTTGTTTCATCGGCATAGACGCAAAATAATATTCCGTCCTGTATCCACATATTCAGGTGAGGCGTGCTCAGCATACAGCTATTTTTAAATGGTTAATCAATACGATCTTTCTGGCTGTAAATTGAGTCTAAAAGAACAACGCGTACAGACCGAAAGCACCCGATTTGTGGCGCATGTAAGAAATAGGAGGATTTTGTGGGTTAATCCAGTCAGTACGATTTATCATCTGAAGGATACCAAGGACAGGAAGTACTGGTTTATCTCAACGGTGCATGCTATGGATGCGTGGGAGATGGATGATGTGAATGTGGAAGATGGTGATGGGAGACGAGGAATTCAGAGATTGATCGTGAGATAACCCTACGAGGGTTTAACCCTTGAAGGGGTAGCGCGCGCGAAGTATACAGTGAAAACTCTGAATTCACCAAGCAATAACCGTTTGTAATCGGCTAGACACCCTGCAGGATTTAAACGCTTGCAGGGTTCCTCTCCTCGAGATGGCATTTTCGTTGGAAGGGTTTTCCCGATAGCGCTCGGGATAGTACTCCGTGAACAATCAAAAAGTAGGTTACGCCGCTTCCTTCTTTTTGTTACCGTTCAGTTCGTAATAACGGTTGAATGCATCTTGACGCACAACAAAGTGCGCAGCTAGCTTCCTAATTATTGTTTTGGAGAAACCCTTTCTATAATTCAGGATACTGGAAACATATCCTTTGGAAACACCAATAATTTCAGCGAGCTGCTTTGAATTCATATTATGATCCGCCATAAGTGAATGCAGCATTTCTACCGGATCTAGATCCGCGAAATCCCGTTGATCCACGTCCCACTTGCGGATCAAAAATGTCAACATCTCAATATGATCTTTTACGTTCTGCGTTTTATGCGCCGTAAACACCAGTTCTTCTAGAATTGTGCAGTACTTCTTGTACAGCTTCTCATCGTCGATGATTTTATAAAATATTTTTTTCATTTTTTCAGTAAACTGAGATTGTGTATTGCTTATTTGATTTACACAGTTTTGTGTATTCCGAATGGCTTCCTATCCACTTTACAAAGAGGTGTACGTAAGTCTCCCCAAATAAATAAGTGCAAATCATTCTATACTTATTACCTCCAATACTTGTCCTGAGCGTAGTCGAAGGGTCAAACACCACTCTGTTCGTTCCTCCACCCAAATAATCAACTGTAGGATAATTACGACGTATATCCTCGGGAATTAACCAATCTGCACGATCCAGTTTTCTCACCCATTCGAACAGCGACGCCGAACTTTGAATGTTGAACCGTGCGTACTCCGTGACTGTAATTTCCTTTATCAAATGAACTCTCATAACAAATATACAAAAAATACAATAGTTTACTTTTAGTAAACTTTCTTAAAATCGTGCAAAATCGATATGGGCGCAATGTAAAACAGGTTTTTGGCGCTAGTCGGGAGTAAACGTTTGAAAACGGTTACGCGAACACGCTGCAACGGTTTAACGCTTGTAGGGTGCGCGCGATTTCATTCCCGCTTTTCCGTAAATTGCATCTATGAAAGCATTCTTCGGCATTTTCTTCGCCTGTTACGCCATTTTCTTTACAGTCGGATTTTTCAGCGGTCGTACTGCAGCCAAGTCCATGGACGCCCGGGAATATTTTACCAGCGAAATTGAAATCATGGACCTGAAAGGAAAATACTATCTGTACTACGCCGATGAGAAAGGCGATACCACACGTTATAGTATTGATGATAATAAAGTGATTGATCCGGCCCTCTGGGTAGTCGAAAAAAGTGGTGCGAACTGGAGTTTTTCCGAATCAGGTTCTGCAGTGGTTGCAACCGGAGCAATTGGCACTGGTACTGGAATCATCGCGTCTAATTACAAAGACATCATCAAGATGTGGCAGAAGAAGTCTGCTAACAAGGGACGTGGATGGTTTGCTGCCATTGCAGGGGCAATCGTGGGTTATTATTCGGGACTGGAAATAGGTAAAAACAGTTACAAACCGGAAGACTTCACCGCAGCTAGCGCGAATCTTCTTGTTGATACAACGTTCTGGAAAGAGGTGGAGAAAAAAGCCTACGTTTCTCTCATCGGACAACGTAAAGCTGATTTGCTGGTCCACATAGCCACAACTTTGAATCCGCAGTGGTCCGAAGAAAGAACAAAAGCAATTGATAGCTTAAGCGCTCTTACACTCACCGCACGTCCCTCCGGCTTTCTAACTTCCGGCGATTTTCTCCTGCTCAACGGCGTTTCTGGATCTGGCATCATGAACATTCAAGAAGGCGCATCGGACGATCTTTGGCAAGACTTATTAAAATGGTTCGGTTTCGGTCTTTTCGCGATCGGCGGAATAATTCTACTCTACCGTTTCTTTAATTTCCTCAAAGAAACTTTCAGCAGCCCTCCTCCGAAGAAAAAGAAAATAAAAGTGGCAACAACTGAGGAGAAAGAAATGGATTGAACAGGCTCCAAGGGTTAAACCCTTGTAGCGTTATATCGACGTTTCTTCTGCCGCGGGATATCCCGATAGCTATCGGGACCGCGCGGCTGAAGAAATCCATGAATCAAGCTGAAGTTTTTTTCTCCAAGGCACACTCTCCAGCGGCGCTCAGTGACACCGGTGTTGAAGCGGGCGGGGTCGCAAAATTTTTTCACGCGTAATTTTTCCGTCGACGGGATCAGCGCAGGCTTTTTTGTGTGGTGGCCGACCAAGCGCGGGACAAAGAGTCCAGTATAAGTCCAAGGTGACCGAAATATTTTGAGTAGAAGTATCCGCGCCTAGGTCGGCGTGGGATCACGTAGACGAGAAAAATAGTGTGAAAAAATTAAGCGACCGATTTTTGGTTACTTTTTCTAAAAAAGTAACAAGAGAAAAGCCTAGGGACGCGGTGCACACGGATCCCGATAGCTATCGGGAGAGAAAAATCATCTGAAAATATTAAGCGACCGATTTTTGCGCAACTTTTTCTAAAAAAGTTGCAAAGGGAAAGACTGGGACGCGTAAGGGCGTGGAGCGATAAAAAGCGACTGAAAAAATCGAGCGGACGATTTTTTGCCTGGCCAGACAACACCAGTTCGTCTGGGCTCCACTTTTTTCTAAAAAAAGTGGAAAGAGAAAATATTGGTTAGCGAGGAATTGTACGTGCGAGAAAGATGCAGTCGAAGGCGATGCAGCTAGAGCCCCACGCTGTAAACCTGCAAATGGGTTCTACACCTGCAAACTCACCTCGCTTTTTTAGTCAGAACCTTCCCTGCACCACTGTTGTAGTTTTGCTTTACCGCATATTGGTAATTTCCGGATACGATCGATTGAAACATCGACATTCTTCCTTGCACTTCGATGGCGTCAGCATCCGACACTATCCAGTTGGGTCCTGCATTCACAATAGAACCTGCATTTTGGTAATGCTCCTGCTCGGCCTTGTATGAATTTTTTACAAGCAGTCCGGATTGATCAATTATAAAATAATACATCGACTCTGAACCAATCCCAACAACAGGATTTCCCAGCGGATCGAAATAACACTGTACATGATGCCCGTCGGGAGTTGCATGAATCTTGAAATTCTTGTCCTTGTCAAGCAGCGGCTGATCAATGTACTCACTGTACTCGGCAACACCGAAATCTGCATTCAGTTTCCCGAGGAAAAATCCATCATACGGTGTTGCAACTTTCTTCTGCTCACCTTTACCAATTACTCCCACTGCCCAATACGTTTGCGTTTTTGCCGAGTAACTCACTTGCACACTCGCCAACGGATAAATAAGTTCAATGGCGTAATTCTGTCCGGAAGAATACGAGTAATAACTGTGATTGGGCTCCCCTACTCCGGGACCTGGTGAACAGTACCCGTGAATTTGTCGCGTGAAATGATCAGCAGCTTTCAGTTTGAATGCCGTTTCCTTGCTGGATATTAATTTTCCTTCGTTGTCAAAGCGGGCAAACTTCAATGCGATGGCATTCCCGGCAGAGAGCACCACATAGCCTTCCACAAAATCATTTTCAACCCGAAGCATTTCCCAGAACACATTTCCGTACGGCATTCCATTATCCATTTCATGTTCGGGTTGTGTCATCTCCAGGGTTGCAGCGTCGATGCGAATCAACTTAAGCCCGGCCTTGGTTGCTATATCGCCGTCGTACATCGTTACCTGTGTGGTAAGTACAAACAGGTATTTGTCATTCGCCCAGGTGCTGTGTACATACCCAAAACTTGCTTCAGGAATTGTCTTCTCCGTGCTTTCACCCGTCAGAGAATTAATCTTTCGTACTGTAAATTCCTTCGCAGCCTTTTTTCCGCCAGGAGTGTTGGAGGAAATAATCCAGATTGCGTTTCCGCTTGCATTCGCGAGGTAATTATACTTATTGAGTGGTTTCCACGGGGAGGTGTATTTTTTATTCCAGACCATCGAAGCTGAAGAATCATAGGTGGAAACATAAATTGCGTCCTGATCACTTCTCACATGTGCAATCATGCTTTTTGCAATCGGCAAGATGGTATTGCCGGATTTATACGCTTCGGTAAAATCGGAACTCAGTACCTGCGCAAAAGTGGGCGCTGAAAAACCGAGCATAAGAAGAATTGCGATCAACGGCAATAGAACAACGCGACGAAAACAAGAATGGATCATGGATGGTTGGATTTGGTATAACCAAAGTAGGGAATTTGAGGGAAATAAGAATGCGAGTCGCTGCCTATGGCAATTAATGGCACTCAACCCCATCTCACTCGGGATCCACGCCATCTGCCCTACACGGTGCAAGGGTTTAACCCTTGGAGGGTGTGCGCTTATGATCCAGATTGCTTAAATTAGAGTCATGATAAAATGGCCATTTACCTCGCAACTCTTATTCGTATTTGCATTTGTTCTTCCGCACACTGCAAGTGCACAAAACGGTTGGCAACCGCGAAATGCATTTCCAGGTGGAAGCCGTATGAATGCAACCAGTCTGTCTTTGGGTTATGGATATGTGGGACTAGGCAGCACATCAACAAATGGTCCTTACCTGAACGACTTCTGGAGTTATGATGAAGCAAACGATACGTGGATGCAGGTCGCAACTTTTCCTGGAGCACCGCGCGCCTATGCCACATCATTCTCTGTCAACAATCGTGGATATGTTGGTGCCGGAAAAATTCAGACGTGGCCTTTTGTCGCTTCCGATTTCTGGGAATTCAATGCTTCGGCAAACACATGGACGCAGATTCCTGATGTTCCCGGTGGATCAAAATATGCAGCTTCGGGATTTGAATGGAACGCTAAAGGATTTGTGGTTGGAGGTATTGATTCTGTTGGCAATGTTTTGTCCACCAACTGGGGATACGACGCTACAACCGGCCTATGGGCTGCGCGTGCAACTTATCCGGGAAATGGAATTGCGCGGGCAGTGGTGATTTTCGGATCGCTTATAGTAACTGGAATCGACAATAGTGGAAATTACATTTCTTCGGCCTACTACTACAATCCAATAAACAACACGTGGCTTTTGAAAGCGCCATTCGCTGGTGTACCGCGTGTAGACGCAGGATCAGTAGGTGCGAGTGGTGCTGCTTACGTTGCATTGGGTGAGGATGATCAGGCGAATCTACTTTCCGATGCATGGCACTATAATTTTACTACAGATACCTGGACACAATTTGGTTCTTTCCCATCCACACCACGAAGAGGCGCTTGTGGTATGTCGATAAATGTTTTCCCGGCTCACGGAGTTTTCGTGGGAGGACTTGACGCAACCGATACACTTGATCAGGTCTGGATGCTCGATTCAACTTTTAAGTTGGTAGTCCAGGAACACGTTACGCCGCTTGCGAATGTATTTCCGAGCATCGCAGATCAGGTTGTGACGTTCAGTTTCGTCGATCCTACACAATCACATTCTGTCATCATCTTCGATGCGCAGGGAAAAGAATGTTATCGAACCTCAACGCATGCAAGTGCAATTGTAGTTGTTGTGGAAAATTTCGCGGCGGGTGTTTATTCGTATCGTGTAGACGCAAACGGGATGATGAGTGGTGGGAAGTTTGTGGTGGGGAAATAATCTGCAAGCGTTTAACTCCTGCAGGGTTGCATTGTCAATTCTGCACTGGTATCAGCGGATTCACTGGTAAATGATAATGTTCCATCCGCTTTGTATGGTGATCCACCGTTGCAGTCTTGTTACCAAACAAAACACAACTGACTACCCTTCTCTTTCGTAGCCTGAATGATGTACACACACTTCCAGCAAGACACTGATATCTGTTCAAATAAAGCCTGGTCCGAATATTTCGCATACTCGCGGAATCATTGACAACTGTATAGCATTGAATCAAATGACCATTCAGAAATGTCAGATAACTTTTCTCTGTAACCATCCGATACATCTGGTAAAGGTTGTCTGAGGTTTGAATGTACGTATAGGTGTTTTTATTCGGCGCCCAAATACACATCGTATCCGTCGTGTACATGCGCTGAAAATCTGCAAGCTTCATTCCGAGGGTGACACTGTCGTCGGGAGTGAACAGAATAGTTCTGCTGTGTAGCGAAACAGCGAGGAGCGTTAATGAAAGGATTAAGAGATATTTCGTGAACGGCATATTAAATCAATTCGGACAATTAATCTCTCTCAATCCCATTTCACTCATGATCCACGCAAGTATCGGCATGTTGCATTTCAGTTCCCGCTCTCCATCAATCCAGAGTGTACTGTCGTTATAATCGGCATACGTCAGATAAAAACTCGAGTCCTTCTCAAAACACTTAATCACGAAACGTGCATCGCGTGTTCCCCACTTGTTTTTCTGAATCTTCGCATTGTTCAGAAAAGTGCGGAGGTTGGAAAGATTAGTGAAGCCGGTTATGGAAAGTAAATGATTGCTTGTGTCGCAAAGATCCTTGGGTTTGATTGCAGCCCAAGTAAAACAGCGACTCTGTCCGTTTTCAAAACACCAGCAATAAATTACAGCGGAGTCAATTTCACCGACATGATACGTTTCGATGCCTTCTGGCGATTTTTGGATGGAGGAAGTATCCGGAGGTGAGGGACTGCAGGCGGAGAATGATGCGGAGATTAGGAAAGCAAGAGGGGCTACCAGGCGGGAATGAAACATGAGGAAAGTTACAGTAATGGGAGGTTGGTTGGATGCAGATTGCTAAGAGCTTTCAATTCACCACCAGTTTTCTCGTCACTCTTATTCCATATTCATCTGTTACATTTACAATGTACATTCCCGGTACAAGATTTTCCACATTGATCTCTGTATCTTGCTCAATCAATTTTCCTGACATTACAATCCGCCCGTTGATATCGGTGATTTCCCAATCAGAATTCTTCAAACCTGAAATAGTCAAGCGATCAGTAGCTGGATTAGGATAAATTTTCACGAACGACTCTTCAAACGTTTCGGCTCCAAGAATCACACTCGGCAGATATTCATCCGCACCAATATCTGGAGTCAAAACATTGCGAGCATCTCCATCAATATCATCCGGAATTTCTGCGAAAGGTGCGCCTACTCCATCCAATTGACTGTTCCAGGATTGCAGGTGTAAATCGCTCATGGATATAAATGGTGGAATAATTTCCAACCCGTTGGGATCGAGTCCTATTCCCTGCCAAAACGAAAGCCCATAATAAATTGTACCCGCATAATAATTCTTTAGCGGAAAGTAATCGTTGTGATCTGAGATAACAGAAAGATTCGCCTGCATACACTGAAGAGCATAACCTCCCGCATGTGTGCAAATAATATTATTCTTAATCAACGGCTGAAATTGAGCATTGGAGGAGTACATCCAGATCACGGCATTACTGCTATTCAACGGCCCGGTGATCACCAAACTATTATTAT
The DNA here is from genome assembly GCA_964447465.1 of uncultured Chryseobacterium sp. Classification (GTDB taxonomy): domain Bacteria; phylum Bacteroidota; class Bacteroidia; order Palsa-965; family Palsa-965. The sequence continues at coordinate 5,114 of CAYUTR010000071.1, read as the reverse complement.
ACAACCTAACCACAGATGTGCTGCATTGAAATGCAAAAGCCTTCTCAGCAGACCCACATGTTACCCGGACAAAATTATTTGAAATTAATAACGGCAGTGTGTCATGAGTAGTGTGCAACGCGATTCCAATATTTTTACCTTCTCCCAACATCCGAATTGAATTTCTGCACACTTCAACACTATCGTAAGGATTGGAAATCAATATACCGCACGCCCACAGCAACGGATTCACCGACGTAACAGTGTCAGTAGCTGCAATCAGTATAGTATTATACTTCACATTGCAATCCTGCTGACGTGAAACATCAATGCCACGAAACATAACTTCAATGCGATTATAAAGAATATGGTTGCCGGATTCATGTTGACTGGAGGTTCCGTCCAACCTGATAGCCGTAGTTCCTCTCGTAAAATAATTATGATCAATCACATTATATGTTTCGGAGTAACTCGTACTGACTTCTTCCCGGATAAGGGTTCCACTATAGCCTACCAGAGAGGAATCATCAATCCCAAGAAACATACAATGTGATATTGTATTATGATTTGCCGCACTCCAGATCTGCACCAGAGAATACCATGAAGTATCGGAAGTAGTAAACGTCAATGATTTCAGATTGATATATGAACACCCTGACAAACGTAACGTGTAGTTCCACTGATCCTGAATTATTGAACCGTAAAAACTGCTGAGTACCACGCTACTGCTGTCACCATTCAGCGCCTGAATTGTAATTTGATTCACCGGGGAAGCACCGGGAATCGCCGTGATGGTAACTTTTCCGAAATAATATCCCGAATCAACATTAATAGTAACCGGACCATTCACGCCACAAGTGGTGAGCGCCGTTACTGATTCAATTATCGAATTGAAATCTCTGTTTGCACCACAAACCTGATAGGTACCATTCATCGGACCATTACAGGAATACACAGCGTAATACAACGTATCATTCGAATTGTAAATATCACTGCTGCTATTCGGATTCGTCGTCCACGCTTTTACGAGATTGCTTCCTGCTACAAAATTTCCACTGCCCAAAAGCAAAGATGAGGACGTTGTTCCGGGAAGTAGATTTCCGGTCCACACATAATTTGCTTGCGGCACTCCGTTGAGTTCCCACTGAATCGTGAAACTATTCAGAGTGTTAATCCCGTAATTCTTAACAGTTACGTTTATCGGATTTATTCCGGGCGATGCAAGAAAAGCGGTTGGACTCAGTGCTGCAGAAACTCCAGGATCATTGAACGTGCAATTTCCGGTTGTGAAAACAATTGTAGCGCTGTCGTTAACAGGACGATCATCGTTCACGGTGTTAGGTGAACCCGTAAATGCGGATATAGTATGGGTTCCGACAGGAAAATTCATCACACCCAATGTCACTTGTTGAATCGCTGCAGGCACGAGCAAACCAGACCAGGAATAAGGCGACTGCGGTATTCCATCAACACTCCAATCAATCTGCGTGGTGTAAAGTGTGTCAACGCCAAAATTTTTCAGATCAACAACTATCGGTTGGGTGCCGCTACATGCTACTGTAGGAATGGTATCTACTCCTGCATCATTGTATGGGAAAAAACTCGCGCCACCTCCATTCGTTGTTTTCTGTATATCCTGCCCCATTCCACCAATGTAACCTGTAGTATCGTCGCCAAACGTCATACATAGCTGCAGGTAACCCGTGCTATCAGCTGTCTGTGAAGACCAATAACCACCACCATCAATGGTCTTATGGACACCGAGGTAAATCTGGTTCATGCAATAACCAACCGATGGCGTCAGGAAGTACATGTTGATCAACATTCCCATGTTGTACGTTATGCGGTTCCAGGTTGTGCCGGCATCAAGTGTCTTATAAATTTGTCCGTCATCCAGAACATATCCTGTAAGAGAATCCAAAAACTGTATCTGTCCAATCTCCGTCCAGGGTCCGCTTACGTTTGTCCACGATGCACCTCCATTGGTAGTGCGTTTTAATGTGCCGGTTCCGCCGATGTAACCGTAATTCGGTGTTACAAAATCAACTGCATACAGATCGGCTGAAGTCCCGCTGGAAATGCTCTGCCAGGAAAATCCGTTGTTCGTTGTTTTTTCCATGTAACCGGCCGTTGCAACAACATAACCGGTTTGATTCGTAGGGAAATCAACATCTTCTCCAGCTTCCTGCCAGGTTCCAAATACAAACTCCGACCATGTGGCACCTCCATCATGTGTCATGATAATTGTGGCTCCATAACTCGTTGTTATACCTGTAATGCAACCCTGTAGTGAATTCTGAAACTGCATTCCGCACCACAAACCATTATCTAGATATGTTGTACCCAATGACACCTGTGACCATGTCTGCGCTCCATCGATCGTTTTGAAAACACCGATCTGTCCACCGGTATAACCTACATCGCGTGATACAAAATCAATCACCACGCTTTGAACGGGAGGGCCGCCAGGAGGTTGTAAATACCATTGCGCCTTTAAAGAAAAGGGAATGCACAATAGGAACAATACGGAGAAAGCAAGTTTGGAAAGTAAACGTAGATGCATTGGGGTTCAGCGATATATTGAGTATGCAAGATAGCGAAATGGCATGTGAGAAACACCGATTTTATGAAGTGATAATGCTGCAAGCGTTTAACCCTTGCAGGGTTGCTCACCAATATTTCCCTACCTTCTCCTCAATGTCAGAATCCATCAAAAAATACGTCGAGATAATCGCTGCCTGTCCTGAGCCTGTCGAAGGGCGCAACGAAAATATTCTAACCAATAAAGGAGATTTTACGGGACAAATTGGAGAATGGCTGGTTGAGTTAGTTAACCCCGCAAGGGTTTAACCCTTGGAGCTTTACTGGTGCGCGCGCGTTCCAACAATTCATCCGCACCAGTCAGGAGTAAGACTTGAAAAGTGCCTACCTCAATCGAATGTTATTTCTTGACTAGTTTAATTATGCTTGAAAACCGCTTCGTTATTCCTTTGGTTTAGAGTACTTTTCAGTAATGAAAACTGGACTGCTTTCTATTTTCTTGTTTGGCAGTTCCTGCGCTTGCCTGGCCCAAGGCTTGTGGTTTCAAAAAAATACCTTTTCAGGTGGCACAAGGCTTGATGGAACTGCGTTCTCAGTTGGTGCATACGGCTTTTTTGGTTTCGGTGTGGATGATCAAGGTGGATCACGGTGTAATGACCTTTGGAAATACGATGCACAAAACGATGTGTGGTCTCAAATGGCAAATTATCCTGATGATCCACGTGCTTTCATATCGGCATTTGTAATTGATACTATAGCATACCTGTGTACTGGAAATCCGTCTATTGCTCCATATGTTCGAGGTGATTTGTATGCTTACGATCCTAGTTCGAACATGTGGTCGCAAAAAGCTGATCTTCCCGGTCCGAAAAGATATTTAGCAACTTCATTTTCCTTATTTAATCTAGGTTATATAGTGGGAGGTGGAGATTCAACGAGTACTGCGTTGAACGATGTTTGGGAATACAACCCGTTAACGGACAGCTGGACTCAAAAAAACTCACTTCCTGATTCTCTAATGTTTGCAGTATCATTTACCATTCAAAACAAAGCGTATGTAACGACTGGTACTGATAATGCAGGAAATTATTTCAATGCCCTATGGGAGTATGATCCATTCAATGATTCCTGGACTCCGAAATCAGCATTCCCTGGTGCGCTAAGGGCTGATGCATGTTCGTTCACTATTTTCAATTTCGGCTACCTCGGACTAGGCTTTACTACAAACGGTTTTAAGCTTTGGGATATGTGGAGATACGATCCCAACCTAGATATGTGGGCACCGATACCTGCATATCCCTCAGCAGCACGCGAAGGCGCACGTGCTTTTACATTGAACAACAAAGGTTATGTGATTACGGGAATTCCAGGCACCGGGATCGCTACTAATGAAGTTTGGGAATATGATCCAAGCGCGGTAGCAGTCAACGATTACAACCCAGTTATGGAGTTGAATATTTTCCCTTCACCTGCCAGTGAAATAACAACTATTCATTTTTCTGATGGGGCGCAACTGCATCACGTTACAATTGCGGATCAGTCCGGCAAAGAAATCTACTCTCAGAAAACCACAGCTAGTGCACTTGTAGTCGCTGTAGCTGAATATCCAGCTGGCATTTACAGGTGCGTCGTGACGGGAGAGAAGTCGACAGTTGTAAAGAGTTTCACAGTAACACATTAATGACTGTTCACATCGTGTTCGCACACCCCGCGAGAGTTAAACCCTTGCAGGGTGATGCGCGCGTAAATTTCCCTACCTTTTCCTCATGTCAGAATCAATCAAAAAATACGTCCAGATCATCGCAGAATTGCGCGACGCAAATATTCTCACCAATAAAAAAGATTTTACCGGACAAATTGGTGAATGGTTGGTTGCGCAATTATACAACGGCAAGCGAGCCACAAGCGCAAATCAAAAAGGATGGGATGCCTGTCCTGAGCGTAGTCGAAGGGTGAGATTGACGGTAAGTTTGTTCAAGTTAAAACACATTCAAAAGCTGAAGGCAATTCAACCCGGTGGTCTCCGGTAGCGAAAAACAGGGATGAACGAGTAGATGAACTGATCATTATTGTATTCACACATCATTACAAACCTGTGCTGAGCGTAGTCGAAGTATGAATGGAATTCTATAGACTGCCTTGGGAATTTGCGCAATCACAAGTGAAAGCGAGAGAGAAAAACCAGCGAGATAAAATTCATTGGAGTACTATTCAGAAATACCGCGTGGAGATTGATGAGTTGCCGAGACAGGAGGCGGTGGGGTTGTTTCGGTGATTAATATTTCGCCACTTACAAATTTTTCTTTTTTCGCATTTTTAAGGTGGCAACTTTTGCGGGTTTTATCGGAATATGATCCCCATTCAATTCGATGCGTTTCTTATAGTTACTGTCGGAGCAAGGTTTCTATTTACTCGATCCTGAAAATCGACCACTCCATGGTAAGAAACTTCTTCTTATAAATTGTGTTGACGATCAAGCCTGGGCAAGAATAATTTCTGACAAGCTCTCCGAACGTGGCCCTTCAATCACCCAACATGCACAAGGAATTTCAAATGATGATACATCTTACTTATTTAATTCCAGAAGTTCAATA
>CAYUTR010000070.1:0-15472 GCA_964447465.1 uncultured Chryseobacterium sp. | reverse complement strand
CACCGGTTGAACCTGAGAATCACAATGCGTTGTGGGCAGGTATCGGTATATTCGTGTTCTTCGCTTGCGTCTACGGATACGTATTGATGAAAAAACGATAAGATGAATTTTCAACCCCGCTTTGCAGATTACGAATCCAAAGTCCGTGCAAGTTTCGCGCGACAAGGGTTCATGCGCACGTTGAATGCAGAACTCTCGAAAGTAGAACCGGGATTTTGTGAGATTGTGATTCCGTTTGATGAAGCACTCACGCAACAGCATGGATTTTTTCACGCAGGAATTGTTGGAACACTTGCCGACAATGCTGCGGGTTATGCTGCGTTTTCGCTGATGGAAGAAACGTCATCCATTCTCACAGTAGAATTCAAACTCAATCTTCTCGCACCAGCTGACGGTGATGTCCTGATTGGTCGCGCAGAAGTATTGAAAAACGGTAAGACGCTTACGATTTGTCGCACCGATGTGTACGTGATGAAGAATGGAGTAGAGAAGTTGTGTGCGGCGTGTCAGTCGACCTTGATCGAGCTCAAGGATACTGCAGATTCATAGTGCAAACGGGTCCGTCATCGCGAGCCTGCGAAGCGATCCCGTGAAGGGAGGCACACAGTTACACAAATCCTGTTCTAGGAAAGCTGCAATCCGTTTTAGCTTGACCACCATCTCAAGCGGAAGACGAAATCGTTTGCATGCGCCAGCCCGTCGCAATGCTATGTTCGCTCATGTTTATTGTCTGTATCGGCCCCGTCCCATGGGATCGCTTCGCAAGCTCGCGATGACGGTACGACGGGCAGTACTATGCCGGAAACCAATCCTGACTCTTTCTGTACACCGTTCCCTTGAAAAGTGCAACAGTTGCATTCGTTTGATTCGTCACCACAACTTCATACACACCAATCTTATTCGAGCAACTTCTTTCGGTTGCAATCGCAGTGAGCACATCGCCTTCTTTAACCGCCGCGAGATGCGAAATCGAAGTTTCAACCGATACTGCCATTTTCCCATGAGAATTGGAAGCAAAAGCCAGCGCACTATCCGAAAGCGAATAAGTGATACCACCATGGGCGATTCCGAATCCATTCAGCATTTCCTTTTTCACGGTCATGTGCAACGTACACGTTCCCGGGGCGATATTCAGGACTCCTATCCCCAGCCACTGTGAAAACCAGTCCTGGGACATCATTCGGTCTACTACGGCTTTAGCGAGTTCAGAGCTTGTCATAGCCCAAATGTACTCAGTTCTCTGTTCTCTGTGCTCGGTTGTTCGATGTTCCGGGTTGTGTGTTTCGACCTCAGTAAGAATAGCTTTAAAACACGGTACAAAGCACAAAGCACAACCGAGCACCGAGAACTGAGCACCGGGAACGGGCGGCGGACCAGAAAATATTCTATTTTGGTATGGAATCCGGTCGACCGCCGCATCATACTAGTACTTTGAAAAACATCTACGCCCTCAGCCTCGCCCTTCTGACCGGTTTGCTGCTCTCCGCACAGACAACACCTTGCGTCGGAACCAGCGAAATCGTGTACAAGTCCGACAAGAAACTGTACTATCTCCGTTCAACCGACAAGCCCTACACTGGCCTTGCTTACAGCGTGAACTATTATTCCCAAAAGGACACGACGGTAAAGCAATACTATTCGAGCGGCAAGATGGATTGGACAAAGAATTACAACAATAAAAAACTGAATTCCCAATCCGTTTATTACAACCACGGGTTGAAAAATGATTCCATCTCCTTTGAGATGTACTATTTCGATTACAGTTCCGGCGATACCACAATGTATCAGGTGATATACGTCGATAAGAACAAGATCAAGTGGGACAAACAGTACTATTACTATCTGTCGAGTCAGACGAATCATAAGCGTAGAGTGATGTCATCACAAACTACCCGGCGTTACTTTACGAAAGCAGACACGAAAGACTTTGTTGACAAGAGTTTCAAGGACCAGAATAATTATGATTCACTGGGATATTATCAGAACAGTTCCGAGCAAACCGGGTACTATGCAACATATTACACGAACGGCAGAGTACAAACGGAAGGTTATTCCTGCGCATACGAGGAACGGATCGCAAATAAAGGCCAGTACGTTTACAGTTATTACGGCTACGGTGCACGCTGCGGAGCTTGCAGATATTACAATCAGGACGGTGTGATTACCCGCGAGGAAGTATACGTCAAGGGTGCTACTGCAACGGAAATGACTTACTTCAACGCAGATGGCAGTCGCTATAACAAAACGAATTATACGAAGAAGGGCTCAGAAGTAAAGTTGCCTCCAACGCAGGGAATTCCGGTTTCCGCTTATGACAAACTGTTTGTGATTCAAACCATCTGGCATAAGAATGGTGTGATTGCCAGCGAATCTTTCCGCAAAGAAGATGGAAGTGTAATCACTTATACGAATAGTGAAAACGGAAAGCCTTTGAGCATTACAGCTCTTACATCGGCGAACAAGCCATTCGGTGTACACAAAAGCTGGGACGCGAATGGAAAGGTGATAGACTACACAAATTATTCGGTGGAGTGGATCGATACAGTTTGTTATCGCGCTATCGATGGAAAAATTATTATGCTGAATCTTCGCAACCGGGTTCAACCGATTAACTGGGCGCTGATGCCGGCGAATTATTACGGAACAGAAACCAAGAATTACCTCTACAAGCAGGTAACGATGTGCAAACAGTATTTCCCGAATGGAGATTTGAAATCGGAAGTGAGCCTGAAAGATGGCAAGATGGAAGGACTCTATGTTCAATACGCGGAGAACGGTACTCAGATTCTTCAGGCAAATTACAAATCAGATTTGGCCAACGGCGCCTGGACTGAATGGCATCCGAATGGAAAAGTGAAGAAGTCGTTTACGTACAAAAACGGCATTCGCTCCGGCAGCTGTATTGAGTACTACGCAACAGGCTCAGTGAAGTGGGAAAATATTTACGTAAACGGCGTTCCGGGAAAACCGAAAGCGTATTCTGAAAATGGAACATTACTTCCGTCAGCAACTTATCTCGATGCATTTTATCCGGCAACCTGTATTGAAACACAGGCGAGAAATGTGCGCGGAGCAGCTTTGCACTATTACTTCATGGATACAACCATGAGCAGAAGTTCGTTTACGATTCCTGATTCCGCCGTGAAGAATTATACCTACAAAGTAATTGCTGCATCCAATGCGATGACACCGGGTTATGACATGTGTGACGCGGTGAGTCCATACGCAAGTGAAGGTGAATTTGATATATATCACTCGTGTTTTGTGCTGAGCAAATCATTGTACACTGATGCAAATCTCGCGAAGATCAAACAGTTTCTGTCGCGAAACGGAATGCAGTTCGATAAAACGGCTCCATCGGAAAATCCGGTTCTTGGTCTGGAAAAGGAATACCTCGTGTACTATAGCGCCAAACAAATGCTGAACAAGCAACTGGTCATCGATTCGTTAGAAGCGATTATTGTTCCGCGTGCAATAGATGCGAAACAGGGTTATATGATGTCAATCGATAACAATGTGCCTGAAGGTTCGATCACCGGAGCGGGCAGTAAAGCTGTTATCACCAGTGAATCAGGTTACAGCACTATTGCAGTGGAGTCGGGCGTAAGAAACAAGGCATACCCACAGTATCCTCAGTACAACACGTGGCGCAGTACGCGTTACATTGTGTATGATGATCTCACGAGCGATTTGCTGAGCACAGAGTTTGCTGCGACACCGATGACTTATTGGGCAGGGAAGTAGATCGTGGTAGTAGGAATTTAGTAACGCGGATTTTGATGCCCTTTTGGTGTTAGGTGCTTCGATGGATCACTCTGGTGAATGACAAATCTCGTTGTTGGATCTACGCAGATCTTTGATCGCTGGAGCGATCAAACGTCGTAACTCACGGGCTTATCTCATAAAATCCGGTACGGAAAAGTTGTCGTCTAACGCAGTCATCCTAAAGAAACGTTAGCAAACAACGAACATAAAAATCCGCGTTCCTTTTTCTCCCAACACTCGCCTCGTATTAAAAATCTCGCGAAAAATTCTCCATCGGAATGAAGTGATCGTCGTGCAGGAAGAAAGTCTGCACACCAATCTTCACCTGTTCACCTTCTTTCATCGAACCGAGATTGGTAATATCTTCGTCGCGCGTGTGTACACTTCCGTTCGTAACGCGTGCAAGAAAAAGATAATCAGGATTTACGCCGCTGCGCGAACTGCACAAAATAATGTGTACCGGGGAATTGATCTTATCGCACTCCGAAAGATCACGTGGCGACGCCCAGTTGTCGGCAATTAAAACAAGTTCTCCACCGGGATTCATTTTCTCTGCTGCAATCAGCGCTTCTACATTATTTTCCGGAAGATCACCGCCATCACCACGATCCATGCATTTGCGTGCGCAATAGTACGCACTGTCGAAACGCATTACACGTGTCGAGTATAATCCTCCGCTGTGCAACGTTCTTTTCTCAGCGGTGGTTTTCTTATCTCCATCATTGAAAAACATGAATCCTTTGCAACGGCGGTTTTCGATTACGCCTGGAAGTGCAGCAAATATCTGCGCTGTGTAGGGCGACATACTTCCTGTTACATCGCACACGAGAACGAAATTCGTCCACGTATTTCTGCGAAGCGCAGTCATCACTACAGAATCCGGATTGTTGAGATATTTCTTCCCGAGAAAATCGAAACCGCTCGGATCTTCTCTATGTTCTTCCAGTTTCCACACGCGTTTGCGTTTGTGACCTTCGAAGTACTCTGTAACGATGATTGTAGAATGCGCAGTGTCGGCATACCTCGCACTACCAATGGATGCACCCGGAGTAGAAGGTTTGAGATAGTAGATCAGACTGTCTTCCGGAATATCTTTTCGAATCGTGATGATGCTGCCATCGGGCATGGTGATGTCGCCGCGTTTTACACTGCCTCCGCCAGTTGGAGGAATTCCAGTCATACCCGGAGTTCCGGTCATGCTGGTGTCGCCGGGTTTACGCACTTTGATAATTCCCATGAAAGCCGAATCCAACATTGTCGATTCTTCTTTAATAGAGGTTGCAGATGGTGCAGTGCGATACGTTATTACAAATCCGTGAAAATATTCATTGCCTTCTTCGGGAGTGGAAGCGCCTGTTTGTCCCACGAGCTGCCATTCCGTGAGCGCCGAAGAAAATGCATCGGGAAGAATGGCTTGAAGGTTACGAAGTCGTTGTTGATTCAACTTTTGTTGTGAAAAAGACACATCGGAACGATACGTAGTATATATGAGCTGTACTTTTTCGATCACGTGACCTTTTAAAGGCTTTACTGCTTCAGGATTATCAAATGTCGGTGACGCAAACGGGCACTCGAGGTAAACAACTTTTCTTCCCGGAAAGACTGTGGGATTCTCGTATTGAACCGGATTGACGTGATTAATATTCAACAGGAAGAACGCGCGATCGTAACCGACATTCTGTGAAAAGCCATGTGTAGCCAGCAGAAGAAAAAGGTAAATCAGGATTGCTCTCATCGGGTCAGGGACTACACGTATAATGCTCACGCGTTACAAAGTTACAGATCGTGGCTTTCTTTAACCACATAGATTAATGTACATCCGATGTTTTCTAAAGGCGCAGCAAGCTGCTTGTGCACATAGATCACATAGGGACGTACGCTACTCACTGAAATAACGGACTTCCCTATGTGCCCTATGTGCTGGTTTCGCCTTTCGCGAAATCACTTAGAAAACAACGGGCAATACTCCAACTGTTCCTATGTGGTTAATTTCAGTAGAACTTCGTGTTATTCTGAGCCATGCGTTTCAGCAACACACAAGGCCGGTAACGATCCTCACCATACTCAACGAACAAAGTGTGCAGAATATTGTACGCATTCTTCACACCGAATTCATCGCACCATTTCAAAAGTCCTTTTGGATAGTTTACTCCTTTTGTCATTGCTGTGTCAATGTCATCACGCGATGCCAAACCGAGATAATAGGAATCCGCGGCTTCGTTGATGAGCATGCACAAGACACGCTCGTAAATCATTTTTCCGAGATCGTTATCTTCTTTTGCCGCAGGCATCACCGCACCTTCTGAGTAGTCGTAGTAACCGCGACCGGATTTCTTTCCAAAGTATTTTGCTTCGTACAAACGTTTCTGGGTGAAAGAAGGTTTGAAACGTGGTTCGTAGAAGAACTGCTCCCAAACGGTTTCAGTGACTTTGTAGTTGACATCGTTGCCGATGAAATCCATCAATTCAAACGGACCCATGCGGAATCCACCGAACTTTTTCATTGCCCAATCAATCGTGGCAAAATCAGCAAGTCCTTCTTCGTAAATGCGTATCGATTCTCCGTAATAGGAGCGTGCAATTCGGTTCACAATAAATCCGGGAGTGTCTTTCGCCAGCACAGTGGTTTTTCCCCACGAGTCGACGAGTGCTTTCGCTTCAGTAACCAAAGCAGGATCAGTTGCAAGACCCGGAATAATTTCGACTAGCGGCATCAGCGGAGCCGGATTGAAAAAGTGAATACCGATTACGCGTGAGACGTGTTTACACGCAGAAGCTATCGAGGTAATCGAAAGGGAAGAAGTGTTTGATGCGAGAATTGCTTTCTCGCTGACAATCATTTCGAGCTCTTTGAAAATATTTTGTTTTACCTCCAGATTTTCAACGATGGCTTCGATCACCAACTTGCAGGAAGAAAATGATTCGAGTTTTTCCGAGAATGTGATGCGACCTAAAATTGCATCGGCAGTTTCGTTCGTGATCTGACCTTTCGAAATGATTTTGTCGAGAATTGCCCGCAACTGTACTTTGGCCTTTCCAAGTTGCGCCGGATTATTATCATACAACACAACCGCATGTCCTGCTGTCGCTGCAACAAACGCAATTCCGCTACCCATCGCACCGGAACCAATAACTCCGCATTGTATCATACTTTCAGCCAGATTAATTTTTGTCAGGACCAATACTCACTTTGTGCAGCGATTTTTCATCGTCGCTAAAACCAAAATAAACATACACTCCTGCGTTTTCGAAACGATATACATGTGATGTATAACCATTGGATTCCGTCCACTTGCTTAGCTTCTGTCGCACCACGCCGGGAGTAAGATCCTTCGTAACCGTGAGCTTGTCGATCTTGATTGTTCCGGTAAATCCATCACCGGTCGGAATATATTCTCCATCTTCAACCAGTTTGTAGTACATCTTGAATTCTTTCACGATGCCTGATGGTCCACCGTTATCATAACCTTCATACAATCCGATGCACTTGGTGTCGTAAACGTGTACTTTATTTGAAGTTCCGCCAGCGCGATCGGGTTCGCCCAATGCAGCTTTGAAAGTAGTAATCGACCAATCGGCATTCACCACTATCTTGTTGATCTTTACTTTCCCTTTCTTGACAACAACGGCAGGGCCGCTTGGGGGCGTCGGAGGAACAAACGAAAGCAAACCGAAAGAGCAGGCTGCAATCAGTAATGCGATTATGAATTTTCCAGATTTCATAAGTGGGATTATTTTCCGGTAAATGTTGGTTTTCTTTTTTCGAGAAAAGAATTGATTCCCTCACGAAAATCCTGCGACTGTGCTGCTTCTACCTGAATCACCGCTTCGCGTTCGAGTTGTTGCTCGAGTGAATTTGTTGTGGCTTCATTGAGCAGTCGCTTCGTTAGTCCAAGCCCGATTGTAGGCATCATCGAAAGACCGATTGTAAATTTCATGGACTCTTCGGTGAAGATTGCGTCGTCGTAGACTTTATAAATCATTCCCATTTGTACCGCTTCTGCAGCCATTACTTTATCGCCGGTCATCATCAATGCAGCGGCACGTTGGAATCCTACGAGACGTGGAAGAATAAATGTTCCACCGCTATCGGGAATCAACGCGATTTTCGAAAACGCCTGGATGAAACTTGCAGATGCAGTTGCAACAACGATATCACACGCAAGTGCAATGTTCGCACCAGCACCGGCAGCAATTCCGTTCACCGCGCAGACGATCGGTTTTTCAATGGAACGAAGTCGAGTGATAATCGGGTTGTAGTGCTCAGTTACTATCTGTTTCAGTCCCGGACCATTCGGATCAACTGCTTCGCTGAGATCCTGTCCAGCGCAGAAACCTTTTCCTTCTCCGGTGAAATAAATCGCACGCACAGATTCATCCGCAGCTGCCGCATCGAGTGCTTTATGCAACTGTAACGACATCTCGCGGTTAAATGCATTGTATTTATCGGGACGGTTCAGCTTGATAATCGCGATACCATTTTTGTGCTCGGAAAGAATGAAGTCTGCCATAGGCTAATAAAAGTACAAAATACCCTATTGATTGGTCAGAAAAGTTGTGATAAACTAGACTGTGGCTTTGATTAGTTGATATGCTGATTAGTTGATTTGCAAATTCCAGTGTACCAAATTGGCTTGACTAACACAATCTGCAAATCGGCATATCTGCAAATCAGCACATCTTTTGGCGGTCAAGTGAAGAGTATAGAATCAGATGCACTTGAAGTAATCAAACGGCTCCTTACAATCCTCACACTTCCACAACGCTTTGCATGCCGTCGATCCGAAATTCGAAATCATCGTTGTGTGTTCAGATTTACAACGTGGACAACGCACTGCTTTGTGCTCACCAAACAAAACACTTTTCTCAGCAGTTGATTTTTGCGGAGGCGCAATTCCGTATTCTTCGAGCTTACGTTTTCCTTCTTCGGAAATGGAATCGGTTGTCCATACTGGAGAAAGCACCAGCTTCACGGAAACATTCTGAAATCCTTTCTGCGTTAGGGCGCGCACGATGTCTTTGCTGATGGCGTCCATTGCCGGACAGCCGCTGTACGTTGGTGTAATGGAAACTTCAATTGAATCGGGCGTCTGCACCACATCGCGCACAATACCCATGTCGATAACGCTGAGCACAGGAATTTCAGGATCGTTTACATTCTGCAGAATGTCGAGGATCTCAGTAGGAACGGTTGGTAGTTTATGAATCTCTCCCATCACACGATCTCCGCAACGCCTGCGGCAGCAAGGAATTTTATTTATTTATTTCTGTCATCCGCAGGCTAAAGCCGTGCGGCTGTCAGAATCATTTGGTGAACCGTTGTCATACTGAGCGTAGCCGAAGGATGACAAATGCGTAGTCGAAGTGTGGCAATGATCACCATTTCACGCCCGGATACACCCGCGTCACCGACTGCATCTCTGCAACAATGTAACTCAAATGTTCCGTGTGTTTTCCTTCGCGGCTTCCTTTATTCTGCCAGGCATTTGCGTCGGGCATTGTAAGAGTTGCACGCGTAACAACTTCCTTCACCATGTTGTACCACTTTGTTTTCAAATCAGCGACATCAGGAATGATTCCGTCTTTCACAAGTGTTGCATCGTTTGCAGTAGTCGCAAAAAGATCGCCCGTGTAAGACCAGAGATTATCGATCGCTTTCTGCATGCGCTCCTTGCTCTCGTCGGTTCCATCGCCAAGACGGATTACCCATTCGCTGCAATGACGCAAATGATATGTAGTTTCTTTAATTGCTTTCGTTGCAAATGCAGCCAACGTTTCATTCTTACTGTTCTTCAGTTCGGAATAAACGACGTATGCGAACACTGAATAGAAAAGCTGTCGTGCCTGTGTATCGCCGAAATCCCCATTCGCCTGTTCAACGAGCAGCGCATTCGTGAATTGTTCGTGTGAACGCAGATAAGCGTAATCATCTTCTGTCTTTCCGCCTTCGAGTTCTCCTGCGTAAGTCAGAAGCAATCGTGCAGCACCAATGTGATCGAGTGCAATGTTTGTCAGCGCAACATCTTCCTCGAGGAAAGGCCCGCGTGAACACCATTCAGAAAGTCGGTGACCGAGAATCAAATTGTTATCGCCGTGACGAATTACAAATTCAATTAAAGCTTTGTTGTTGCTCATCGCTTACATGAATTTCACACCTTCCGGCAATTCGTAAAATGTTGGATGACGGTACGGCTTGTCGTTCGAAGGTTCGAAGAATGCACCCATGTCCTCCGGACTTGAAGCAGTAATTGCCACCGCAGGTACAACCCAGATGTTGGTGCCTTCGCTGCGACGTGTATAAATATCACGCGCATTCTGCAATGCCATTTCTTTATCAGCGGCATGAACACTTCCGCAATGTTTGTGCGGTGTGCCTGATTTTGCCTGAACAAATACTTCCCAAAGAGGGAATTGTGAATCGTTACTCATTTCGTTTTTTATTTCACCCGCTTTAGCGGGTTGCGCCTTCGGCAGATTGGAATTTTCTTTTTCTTCTTTCTCTATCCGCGCCCCGATAGCTATCGGGCTGAAGCCCACGGTTGTCGAAAGCATTCAGTGGGTTGCATTGTCAGACTGAGCGGAGTCGAAGGTTGACAACGTACCGAGGATTGACTATGCAACCATTGTTGCTTTCTCCGCTTTCTTCTTCGCATGTGCTGCCGCTGCTTCCCGTACCCACGCACCGTTGTCATGTGCACTCTTGTGATTCACAATACGAACTTTGTTACATGGACCGTTTCCGGCAACCACGTTATTGAATTCTTCCCAGTCGATTTTACCGAAGTCGTAGTGACCACGTTCTTCGTTCCATTTGATGTCCGGATCAGGAAGCACAAGTCCGATCAATGCTGCTTGTCCAACACTGCGATCAACAAATTTCTGACGAAGCTCGTCGTTCGTTTCACGTTTGATTTTCCAGCGGATAGAATCAGCAGAATTTTTTGACACCGAATCCGGCGGACCGAACATCATGATCGAAGGCCACCACCAACGGTTAAGTGCATCCTGTGCCATTGCTTTCTGTTCAGCAGTTCCCGCAGCAAGTACCGCCATGATTTCATATCCCTGACGCTGATGGAAACTTTCTTCTTTGCAGATGCGAACCATCGCACGTGAATAAGGACCGTATGAGGTGCGCTGCAACATTACCTGGTTCACAATTGCTGCGCCATCAACGAGCCAACCAACTGCGCCCATATCTGCCCACGTTAAAGTCGGGTAGTTGAAGATGCTCGAATATTTTGCTTTGCCTGTATGTAGTTGCTCAATCAACTCATCGCGACTGATGCCCATAGTTTCACAAGCAGAGTAGAGGTAAAGACCGTGTCCGGCTTCGTCCTGAACTTTTGCGAGCAACACCGCTTTACGGCGAAGACTTGGGGCGCGTGTAATCCAGTTGCCTTCAGGCTGCTGACCGATGATTTCGGAATGGGCATGCTGAGATATCTGGCGGATCAATGTCTTGCGATATTTCTCCGGCATCCAGTCTTTTGGCTCAATAAACTCGTTTTTATCGAGTTTTGAGTTGAAAATCTCCTCAAATTGAACGGAATTCTCCATAATAAGCGGGTGGTCTTTGAACTACAAATATAACGATTTGAGGTGGTGTTTTTTAAATGACAATTGTCAATCCACAGCGCGAAATTGCTGAAATATGAGGACAATCAGTTCTCGTGTTGGATAAGGCGATGAGAATCCTAATTTTGCACCGCATTAAAAATCAAGATGGCAAAATTTCATCCGCTTCAGGTTGCAGAAATCACTCAGGAAACCCCTGATTGTGTGTCGGTTGTGTTCGACGTTCCGGATTCCTTGAAGTCAGAATACCAATATATCCAGGGTCAGTATCTCACCCTGAAAATGGAGATTGACGAAGAAGAAATCCGTCGTTCCTACTCTTTGTGCAGCAGTCCGGTTACGGAAAAGGAACTTCGTGTTGCCGTGAAAACGGTGACGAACGGAAAAGCTTCGACGTGGATCAACAAGAAGATGAATGTTGGCGACACGGTAGATGTGATGACGCCCATGGGCAATTTTTATTCGAAGCTCGACGCTGGAAATAAAAAGCACTACGTGTTGTTCGCCGGTGGAAGCGGAATCACTCCGATGTTTTCGATTCTGAAAAGTGTTCTTGCATCTGAACCGAATAGCCGCATCACGTTGATCTATGGAAACCGTGATGAGCAATCGGCGATTTTCAAAAAGCAGATTGATGAGCTCGCGAAAAATCATTCATCGCGATTAACTGTCATTCATGTGATGGAAAATCCGCCAGCAGGAACAGACGCGATGTACACCGGAATGTTGTTGCCGGAAAAAGCACGTGCCATTTTTGACAAACATGTTGGTCTTGCCGACAATAACGAATATTTCATTTGCGGTCCCGGACCGATGATGGAGAACGTGAAGAAAGTTCTTGCCGATTTGAAAGCACCGACAGACAAAACGCATATCGAATATTTTTCTGCCGTGATTGAAGCAGTAGCTGCTGCGGAGAAAAAATCTTCTGTTGCTCCCGGCGGAAAACTCGTGAGCAAAGTGACCATCATTCTCGATGGAGCAGAGGAGAAGTTTGATATTCCATCTGATGGATTAACAATTCTCGATACAGCGATCAAAGTGAAAATGGATGTCCCATTCGCATGTAAAGGAGCGGTGTGTTGCACTTGTCGCGCGAAAGTTCTTGAAGGCAAAGCAACGATGGCGATGAACTACGCGCTGACCGAACAGGAAGTTGCAGATGGATATATTCTCACGTGTCAGGCGCATCCGGCTACGGAGACGTTGGTGGTGAGTTACGATGAGCCGTAGTCCAATAGACAGTTTGATAGTCAGGCAGTCAGTCATTGAAAAAATGCGAATCCGGTGAGAGCCGGATTTTTTATTTTTTGGAAGTGACCAATCGGGAGCAAATGTTTACAAACGACTACAAACACTTATAGTCGTTTGTAAGTGTTTGATTACCGACTAGTGCGAAGTTACATGTGCATGTTTGTAAAAAAAAACAAACTATGTCATTCAACAAAATCTGGATCCATGCGAATTTCTCGACTAAGGATCGCCAACCAAACATTCAACTGGAACATGAAGCAAAAATTCATGCATTTCTGGCGGAGCAATTGCATAAGATGGGTTGTATCCCTAAAGCAATAAATGGAATTGAAGACCATGTCCATTTATTATTTCTTCAGACAGCTCATTTCTCTTTGGATGATGTGATGAAGCAGGTGAAGGGCGCATCCTCTCATTACATCAATGCAAATAAACTTTGCAATTACCATTTCAGATGGCAAACTGGCTATGCAGGATTTTCTGTAAGTGCATCAGTTGTGGATAGTGTGCACTATTATGTTGCCAATCAGAAGCAGCATCATAAGAGGCAGAGCTCTGTGCAAGAGTGGGAAGAAATGCAGAGAAAAGATGGAATGGTGTACTAGTCTTTAGTGATCCAAGGGATGAATCCCTTGGCAATGGGGTTTATGAATCAAGATGGCCTCTGGAGGGTATGAGCAGCAAAGCTTGTTGTAAAGATCAGATCTCACAATCAAGCTTTGCTGCATATTTTTTAAGTAGGCCTATTCAGTGAAGAACCCCATTGCCTTGGGATTCATCCCAAGGTTCACAAGAATTTATTTGATAGAATAAATCATCACAACCCTAAACCCAATCTCCACATTCCCTTCTGTCACTCCCACAAACTGCTCCTTGCTTTCAATCCTCACATTGTCCGCATGACTGTACCAACTTCCACCCATCGCGCGCGCGCCACCTTTCATTCCCGGTTGAGTTTTGTCGTATGTCCAAACCATTTCGGCTGCATTGCCCATCATGCAGTATGTGCCAAAGTCAGTAGGATTATAGCAGTACTCAGGACCTAACACGAGCGTATCAATGGATCGTCCTGCAGTTGTTACCACCGAGCGCGTTGTTTTCTTGTCACTGATGCAATTCTTCCCGTCAGATTCTATAGGAGAAAGTACATCTTTTGAAATGCCGTAATTGAAATTGCACAGATAACATCCCTTCGCATTCTGAAGCGCATTCACCCTGTATCCCCATGGAAACTGCATGGTGCTGTCGTGATTACCGCGTGCAGCTCGAAGCCACTCAATATCCGATGGCAAACGGAATTCCGGCCGCACAGCCTTGCTGTACTTTACATCTTTATTGTCGATCGCCTTGGCCATTTCATTGGTCAGCCACGAGCAATACAGCTCAGCACCTTCCCGCGGAATGTTCAAAGCAGGAAATTTGGAATAACCTTCACCTCTCGCGTAGTTGTTTTCAAATTCGGGAATGCCAACGGTTTTCCAGTTTGCATCAACCGGACGAGCTGCGATGTAATCATCTTCTCTTCCCTGCATCAGCAAATCATTCAGAAAGACATTGTACTGCCAGTTAGAAACTTCCGCGCACTGCAACATAAAAGTTGCAACTTCAAAACGCTCCCCGTTTCTCCACGCCGGACCAGCCGGAATCTCAGTGAAAGCATACGACTTCTTCTTGAACACATCGCGCAGCATCTGAAGCTTCAGTTTCTCGTTCTGCTTCTTTTGTGATTCTGTCAATACAGGGATTTGAGCATCATCAATCGGATACGGTTCAGGAATATGGAAATAGGTGTTGCCATAATTATAGAATCCCGGCGTCTTAATTTCTCCTGGCTCCTCAACCAATTCTACGATTGAATCATCTACGACCGGCATTACCATTTCCTGATTGAGCTTCGCAGTTTTTTCTTCTTCAATATCTGCTGCTGTTACGATGATATTATTCTCCGGCGTCGAAGGTTGAGTTCCATTCGTAGTTGGTGTGACAGTAGCGACTGGCGAACCAGAATTCATCACTACTGCTGTAATAGCAGTTCCCGTTATCGCCGCGATGATCAGAATATTCAGCCACCATTTCTTTGAACCATTTCTTCCGAATTCCGCATTCAGTTTCTCCAGTACATTTTTATTTTCAATCGCAGAAAATTCTGCCGATGTAAAGACCTGTTGTGCCATGGTTTCGTTGTTTGCTTGGTTAAACAAATCGTTTCGTTCCAGCATCGCCAATGAAAGGAGCTGATCAAACCCTGATGAAGTATGTTCGTTTCCGTTGATCATGTGCGTTGCTTGTTGATTGCGTTCATTTTTTCGGACAACATCGCTTCCAGCTTTTTCTTCAGCCGTCCGTAATACACTTTCAGGTTGTCTTCTTCTTTACCGGTGAGCTCTGCAATCTTCGAATACGGAACATCCTGGCTTCGCATCAATAATAAAATGCGTTCCCAGTCTTCCAGTTCATCGAGTGCTTCGTTCAGCAACTTGACCGCCGGAGAAATCTCCTCAGTATTGTCAGACTGAGCGTAGTCGAAGGTTGACGTAGTGTGATCGGCAATCTTCTCATCCATTTCGCGGACGAGTTCCGGCAGATTTTTTCTGTCGCGGAATAAATTGCGCAGGTAATTCACGAAAACCGTAAACACAAATCCCGAAAATTTTTCTTCGCTGGAAAACGTGTAGTTTTTGGACGTCTCCATTACCCGGTAAAGAGTTTTGTACACGAGATCCCACGCGTCGTCTTCGGTTGTGTTCCACTTCCTGATCGCATAGCCCGCCAATTTCTTCCCATACCGCTCATACAATACCGTCACCGCGCTTGCGTCGCTTTTGCGGATGAGGGAGTATGTGGGTTCGGTTGACATTAGGCTTGCTGTGTATAG
>CAYUTR010000069.1:0-15521 GCA_964447465.1 uncultured Chryseobacterium sp. | reverse complement strand
TTGACTTCTTGAAGTAATAAAACAGCAGCAAAAGTTTTCTGCATCCAACGCCAAGGCGATTCAGGTTCGCACGCAGTGTTTCGTGAACAGCACTATTCTCTTCTTCAGTTTCTTCAACCGCATCAAATTGTTCGAAGTCGATAAACCGAAAATTCTTTTTCTTCTTCTCGAGCTGCTTCAGCCACTTGTTACGGCACACGGCATATATCCATGTTTTCAATGACGACGACAATTCAAAATTTCCTTCGTTCGCTTTCTCGTACAACACAACCATCGCTTCCTGAAAAATATCTTTCGCCTCTTCTTCTGTTCCGCTGTTGTTGATAATCATGTAGCGTACCATGCCAAAGTATTGGACATAGAGCTCACGAAAGGCTTTCGTTTCGCCCTTCCTGATGGTTTCAAGGTTATCTGCAACCACTAATGGCTCCTTCATTTGCTGCTTTATTCCGCCGATTCCTGAAAGGTAACCCGATTTCAGAAAAATATATTTTTTGCGTCGACTGTTACCTTTTGGTCTTTTCCGGCATTAAGAAGAAAAACGAATTCTTACTACCATGAAAAAAGCAGCAATCTTAGTTTCCGCAGCGCTAATCTGCGGAACACTTGTCGGGTACTTGTGCATGAGGGACAATCAGCCCGCTGCACAAACCCAGACTCCGCAAACGGATCCCGTGCAATATTCGGCAACTACGCGACAACCAGAAGAGTATCAACCATCATTTACTCCTGTTGCAGTTCCGGAGGAGATGAAACAGCACTATACTGTTAATCCGAAAGTATCGCAGATCGTAACAGGCAATAGCGGAACAATGCTACTCATACCTGACAATGCGTTCACCGATAAAAACGGAAATGCAGTGAGCGGAAAAGTAAAGCTTGAATTAGTAGAAGCTGTTACGCGCGAAGATCTGATCGCAATGAACATGGGTACAATGTCCGACCAGGGAATGCTGGAAACGGGCGGAAGCATTTATGTTGGTGCGAAATCGGAAAGCGGAGAAGAGCTGGTGTTGGCGGAAGGAAAAATAATTGAAGCCGAAGTGCCAACATTCAACAAGAAACCGGGCATGCAGATCTGGGAAGGAAAACAGAACGACGACGGAACTGTGATGTGGACAAATCCGGAGCCGATGAAAGAAGTGTTGACCGCAGTGCCGGTAGCAACATTGCTCGATTCTACTTCAGCACCTGTAACAAACAGTCCAAATGCAGGGGTGGTTGATCAGCTACCTCAAGTTGGCAGACGCATATTTTGGTACGACTGGCAGAGTAACTTGACAATAAAAGCGTGGGGTGTTAAGTCCAGGGACTCGATTTATCGTTGGCAAGGAGATACCGTTTTTATTCCTGACTATAATCAACCCGCGGACGAGGTTGTTATTGCAGCAGGTCGAAGTGGTTTGGACATTGTAAACTTTGCAGACAAGAAGTTTGAAAATACCAACATCGCAACAGCAGAATTTCGTTCGCGTCTTCCATACATCAAACAGGCATGTGATGCGCGTATCGGACATTGTTACGCTGATCAACCAAAGCGGGCTTTGTGGCAAAGCGACGCGGCAGCAGCAGACTCGCTGGAGAAAATGGGTTGTCCACTCGCGGATGTATTCCGCCAGTTTGCAAAATTGAAACAAGGAAAAATCGACCCGTCCGATCCGAATACTACGGCAGCTATGGATGCTGCGCGCGAAACAGCAATAAAAAATTATTCGAAACGTGTTGCGGAGTCACGCGCAATGTATGCTCCATATAAGTTTGGAATGAAATCCTTGGGTTGGAGAAATATTGACTGCATGACTGGAGTTACTAATCCAGTTGGACTTGCAGTCAACATCGGAAATAAGCCCAGTGGTCAAAGCCTGGCTGTGACTCTGTTGATTCCGGGAAGAGGCATCTGTCTAATGGGATATCCTACACAAACCGGCGAATATACATTTGGCGGGAATGCTTTTCCACGGGGAGAAACCGGATATATTCTGGCAAAGGCCGGAGACGGAGATAACTTCTCGTTCGCGTTGAAGCAATTTCTTTTCGGCGCGAGTGAACCGGTTCTTGCCGAAATGAAAAACGGAACCACGGATGAAATGGACATAGCGATGGGAAATGTTCCGGAAGAAAGGAAAGCACCGGAACTGGAAATCATAGATGATTGGTATACGCAATCGCTAAAGTCAGGCGGCTGCGTGTGTGGTGCCTGGACCAACAACAAGTAGATTTTGGATGTGATGGGTGAATACGCTCCTCGTCGGAAACGGCGGGGAGTTTTTTTGCGGATTGCTTACGCGATCCTTCGGGACAAGCCTGAGTCAAAATTCAAATGCTCCGCTTCGCTACTTTTCATTTCATGTCCGTATGCTTTGAAGCGAGCTTCACGCATCCCGCCATAAAATGAAAAACCTCACGCGAAAAGCGTGAGGTGCATTTGAATTTATCGAGGTCCCGAGCGGATTCGAACCGCTGTAGCAGCTTTTGCAGAGCTGAGCCTAGCCACTCGGCCACAGGACCCTTTGATTTGCGAGGGACACAAAAGTAATAAAATCAGCCAAATGGGCAGCAAGCAATTTAGCGCACCACCGAAAACTGCGAATTCACTTTCCGACCCGCAATCTCCGTTTCCGCAAAATAAATTCCTTCCGCAAGCGCACTTGTCTGCAAGCGAACCTCAGTCGTCATCGGCATATAAGGCTGAGCGATTACAAGTCGCCCATACGCGTCGTAAATGCGGATCTCGCCACTGTTGCGCGACGGTTCTGAAAAACGGAATGTGCACCAATCTGTTGTCGGATTGGGCGATGCAGTTATTGTAACCGGATTCACATTGAACACTGCAATTCCTGTCATCACATCATAGCAACTATCAATGGCCCAAATATTAGAATTGGTCGCGCTCACACAACTGTTGCACATGATACGTTTCAGAAAACAACTCGAACGTTTTATGACACTGCCGACTGGATAAGTACAATGCCCCACGGTGCCGGGAGAAGTATTCCGCTCGGTACAAACGCCGTTGGCTGATAAAAGTCCGGTGGTAATGTCCGATCCCGCCGAATACCAGAATGAAGTGCAGAAACAACTGATAATCTGTCCGTATCCGATCGGTACGGCACAATCAAACTCATCGTGAAAACTGATCACAGGAATATTTCCGTTGTTCAGCAGGGCGCTGTCTTTCGAAATCGCACCACAGTTATCGATCAATCCTTTTATTGTCCACGTGTTCGGAAGTGAATTGCCAGCGGTATCAAGTAGTCCGACGTTACCAACCGCCCACGAACAAAATGCATTTGCTTCGGTCTGATCCCAGAATGCAGCGTGATAAGATGTGATTGACCCCGCACTTTCTCCGCCGATGAACAGGTTGTTTGCATCTGCATTCCATGTTGCGCAATTCGCATTCACGTAACGCAATGCCGCGCGCGCATCTTGTGCAGCTGCGTAAGTTGCTGTCATCAGATCATAATACACACCTTGACATGATGCGCAGATCTGGAAAAAATCGGTGCCGTTGCAGTTCCAACCAAGACGATAGGTCATGGTTGCAACCACAAATCCTCTGCGCGCATATTCCATACACTGGTACGCCATGTCGTTTCTGTTGCCGGCGAGAAAAGCGCCGCCGTGAATCAGCAGAATGAACGGACGGTTTTGCATGGTGTCAACAGAAGCGTCGGCATAGTAAACATCCATCTGCAGATTCTGCATCACGCCGGTGAAATAGTTTTTCGTAGTTGCGTAAACAATGTTTGAGTCCTTGCGGATATCAGCGCTATCGAATAGAGGCGTTTCTGTAAATCTTCCGGGATAACAGATCTGTGCCGAAAGCTTCAGTGCGAAAAGCACCAGCAGGGAAAGCAGTAATTTTTTCATTCAGCGGGGTTATTAAAACTTATGCGGTAATCTCAACACTTACATTATCCACTGCACCATTCATCGGCGGATTTATTTTCGTTACCCGTACCGTGAACGAATTCACTTTCGGATAATGCATTCTCAGGGTCGTTCCTATTCTGCGCGCAACATGTTCAATCAGTTTTGAGCGTATCGCCATTTCTGCTTTTACAGAATCGTATATCACGCAGTAATCAACAGTGTCACGAAGTTCGTCTGTTTCTTCAGCGTGAGAAAAATCTGTTTCAACTTTTACATCCACAACATACTCGCCACCAATCTTCGCCTCTTCCGGCAAACATCCGTGGTATGCGTACACCCGAATTCCATTTACGTTTATAATTCCCATGGCATGTCGTTTGTCATCCTGAGCGTATCCCGATAGCTATCGGGAGAAGGACGACAATCAGCTAATTGAATTCTCGGCGCGTTCAAGCCTCCGGACAACTACATCTTTTCCGAGCAGCTCCACCATCTCAAACAACACCGGCCCACCTCCTGCTCCACTCACACAAACACGAAACAGCTGCATCACGCTTCCCGGATTTGTTCCGGTCGCTTCTGCTGTTGCTTTGAACGTTGCTTCACAATCTGCAGCATTCCACGTTGTCATCCCCGCAAATGCATCTTTTACTGCCGCGATAAATTTCTTTGTGTCATCGTTCCAGCGCTTCTTAATTACTGCATCATCGTAGGTTGAAGGATCTTCGAAGAAGAACTTTCCCTGATCAATTATTTCATGAACGAAGGAAACCTTCTCCTTCATCAAACGGCAAACCTCCTTGAGGAACTGATCACTGAAACCAGATATGAGTCGCGAGTCATCCTGAGCGGAGCCGAAGGGTGACAACTTCAGGGCCGTCGCAAGCTCATCATCCGACAGCATTCTCAAATATTGTTGATTAAACCACTTCGTCTTCTCCGCATCAAACTTCGCCCCCGATTTACTCACGCGCTCCAGCGAAAATTCTTCAATCAGTTCTTCCTTCGTAAATATTTCTTTGTTTCCGCTGCTGTGCCATCCCAGCAATGCAAGCATGTTGATAAACGCTTCAGGAAAATATCCGCTCTCGCGATAGCCAGTGAAAATTTCGGGCTGACCGGTTTTTACATCAGGCAAAGTTCCGCTCAGCGGAAATACAGGAAATCCCAAACGATCTCCGTCGCGCTTGCTCAATTTTCCGTTTCCATCAGGACGCAGCAACAAAGGCAAATGCGAGAACTGTGGCATCACATCTTCCCATCCGAGAAAGCGATACAGCAAAACATGCAGCGGCGCTGAAGGCAACCACTCTTCTCCACGAATCACGTGAGAAATTTTCATCATGTAATCATCCACGATATTCGCCAGGTGATACGTTGGCATTCCGTCGCTCTTGAACAATACTTTGTCGTCGAGCTGCGATGAATGCACAACTACCCATCCGCGGATGAGATCATGAAAACGGATTTCTTCGTTGCGCGGCATTTTTGCACGCACCACGTAAGTTTCTCCCGCATCAATTCTGCGCTTCACTTCATCTTCAGAAAGCGCAATTGAATTTTTCAGTTCTTGTCTGCTCACCGCATTGTAAGAAAACGTTTTTGCCATTTTCTCATAACGCGATCGCTGCTCGTCGAGTTCTTCTTTTGTGTCGAATGCGTAATACGCGTTGCCCGAATCAATCAGCTGTTTCGCGTATTGTTCATACACACCTTGCTCTTTACGCACACTCTGTTTGTATGGCGCACATGCGCCGTCACCAAATCCAACACCTTCGTTTGGTTCAATGCCGCACCACTTTAATGCTTCGATGATATATTCTTCCGCCCCCGGAACAAAACGATCCTGATCGGTGTCTTCAATGCGCAGAATAAAATCTCCGCCGTGCTTCTTCGCAAAAAGATAATTGTAAAGCGCTGTCCGCACTCCGCCCATGTGTAAAGGACCGGTTGGGCTTGGCGCAAATCGTACGCGAACTCTTCTGTTTTCCATTGGACTGCAAAGATAATGTTTCAACCACGGGTTGAGAACGTAAGAATCATATCATTACGGGTGAAGAGCAGAATTATTAGGCGTATTTTTATATCATGAAGAAATCCGCGCTACTCTGCAGTTTGTTTCTGAGTGTGCTTGCTTGCGCGCAAAATTGGAAACCGGTACAATCTGGCGATACGTATCTATATTACCTGGAAAATCACGGCTTTGATTCAACCGCTATATGCATTGAAGCGGATTCCATGCGGGTGAATGGATTGGACACCCTCGTGTTTTTAAATAGAAAGCTTACGCCCGAGCCCAGCGTTACCAACACGTTTCGCAGGAACGTCCCGAACTTCCTAATGAGGAGTGTCCTGTATCGGGCCGACGGAAGCTTCATGTGCAGCGACACCAATACAACCGTTTTCTTGCCATTTCAATCACAAGGAATTCCATGGACATACGATTCGCTGAATAATATCACTGCAACGATTATTTCAGTGGGTACAAGAACATTGTTCAGTACAATTGATTCAGTCAAGATTATTGCATTATCTACAGGCGACTCAGTGGTGTTATCAAAAAACTTTGGAATTGTGAAACACGCGGTTGCGGGCGCACAGTATTCGTTAGTGGGCATTACGGGTCGCGGGGCGGGAATTCAGATCCCGGGAAGCCAGTCAGTTTATTACGTACAGCAACCCGGCGACATCTTCGTCTATGATACGTACTATCATTATTTTCAATGGCCGAATAACAACCCAGTGAATGGCGATTGCTGGAGTGAATGTTACGATAGCCTGGTGTCTAAAACAATTATTGGCAGCACAATCGAACTGTATTACATACGGACGCGAGTTGATAGTTGTGTAACAATAAACGGAACGTCCATAAGCTGGCACCAAACTAACTATACCAGATATTTGTCTAATGATTCAGCCGACGGCATGAATAGAGCCAGAAACAATACGGTGAGCGGCCATAATCTTGATCCGGTGGGAATTACACAGACTCATGTTACTTTCCGGTACAATAATGTTCCGGATTCTGTGCAATACGTTTCGTTCGACACCAGCGCGGTGTTCCAATGCCGGACAATGGAATTTCAAAGAAATTTTGTTCACCCGAATTACAGCGGCGGAGAAATGGTTCCATTCAGTTACACCTGGAGCCTGAGTGCTGCGGTTTACCAATATGGTACATTTGGGGATAGTGTGGGGATAATTTATATCGAGCAAACATATTACACGGTTATGCAAGCAACCACGTATTCAGAAACATTGCGCTATGCAAAAATCGGCGGAGTGGAATATGGGGTGTCGGATTTTCCGACAAGCGCACCTGCTCAGTTGTCGGCTCAATCGCGCGCCCGCCAGGCTTTCCCAAATCCCGTTTCCGACGTTTTGTTTTTTGACCATGCGAACCAGCGGAGCGGTTATGTGACCGTTGTTGATTGTTTTGGGAAAGTACAATTACAGGCCGATGGATCCACTGGACAAATTGATGTTTCTTCCCTGGCCCCGGGACTCTACTTTTTGGACTTAGGTGATGGAGTTATTTCCCGGTTTGTAAAACATTAATTCGTTTTCCAGACAGACTTAGCAATTAGTTCAGGCATTTGAATTTCGCACGGCGAAATTTTGAATCTTTGAATTCACTATGCAACTCCTCTCCCCCACCCGCTGGAAAGATTACGAACTCCTCGACTCCGGTCAGTTCGAGAAACTCGAGCGCTTCGGGAAATACATTACCATTCGCCCCGAACCGCAGGCCGTTTGGGATTCTGTTCTTTCCCGCGAAGAATGGAAAAAACTCGCGCACATCGAATTTGTTCCCAAGAGCAGCTCTGCCGGCGATTGGGTAAAGCACAAGCGCGATACACCTGATCGCTGGAACATCAGTTACGCACTTCCCGGCGGAAAAGAAATTGCATTTCGTCTCGCGTTAACATCTTTCAAACATGTCGGCGTTTTTCCTGAGCAAGCGGCGAACTGGGATTACATCTACCAGTCGCTCCAGGAAATGAAAGTGGAGAAGCCAAAGTTTCTGAATCTCTTCGCATATACAGGCGGAGCATCACTTGCTGCCCGTGCTGCGGGCGCAGATGTTACACATGTCGATTCCATCAAGCAGGTTGTAACATGGGCGAATGAAAACATGCAGCACTCACAACTCGACAATATCCGTTGGATGGTTGACGATGCGCTGAAATTTGTGAAGAAAGAAGAACGTCGCGGCAACAAATACAACGGAATTGTTCTGGATCCGCCCGCGTTTGGTCACGGACCCAACGGTGAGAAATGGAAACTCGAAGAGAACATCAACGAGATGGTGAAATCTGTTGTACAACTGCTTGATCCTAACAAACACTTTCTCATTCTCAATGCATACTCGCTTGGATTCTCTGCGATGATCCTTCAGAATCTTTTTCGCGATACAAAAAGCAAACTTGAGATCGGCGAACTGTACCTCAACGCGAAACACGGCGGCGTACTTCCCCTGGGCGTCTTTGGTAAGCTGAAGAACTTTTAGTAGTTTTTCGAGGTGAAACCTTCTATTCCGTGGCTTTGTTTTCTGTGGATGATATTGTTCATGCCGCTCATCGGTATTGCACAAGACCAGCCATTCATCGATTCTCTTGTTAACAAAGCGCGGTTGGAACCCGAGGACACAAACCGTGTTTTCTTTTATTATGCCATTGGTGCCGAATACTACGGGAACAATCCCGTCAAAGCGAATGAGTATTTTCTTATGGGAAAAAATCTCTCAGAGAAAATAAATTATCCAAGAGGACTCGCCGGCTATTATATCAAACGCGGAAGAATGATTGAAGGGAGCAACCTTATGGACAGCGCCCGGGTACTGTACGATTCCGCAATGGTGATTTACGAAGACGCCGGTTTAACTGCGCGTTACTACTCTCTCTGCATCAATGTCGGTAACACCTATTACATACAGGGGCTGTATGAGAAAGCATTGCCATGGTACATTAAATCTGCAGAAGGAGCTCAAAAGATCAACGATGCAAATACAGTTGCGCAGGCTTATCTGAACATCGGCAACATTTATTATGAGCAGCAGCAACCGGAACAAGCCACGGAGTACTGGAACAAAGCAATTCCTTTCGCGGAACAGGCAGAGAATAATAACACAAAGGGAAGTCTCCTGAATAATCTTGGCGCCATTGAATTCGATGCGGGAAACTACAATGAAGCCTTGACGTATTTCCAGAGAGGTCTTGTGGTTCGTACGAAGACGCTCGACGGTAAGGAGGGTGCCGCCCTGTGCCAGTCGAACATTGGTGAATGCCTTTTCCAGCTCGGAAGAATGGAGGAATCAATTCAATTCTTTCAACTCGCGCATGAAAACTTCGGATCTATCCCCGATTCCATTTCACTGGCCGACAACATGATTCTCTGGGGAAATGCCTTGTACCATATGGGAGAGAAGGGTGATGGAATAGCGAAGATGAAAGAAGGACTTGCTATAGCAGAGACGTTCATCGAAGAATCAGTAATGGAACATGGCTATCAACTTCTTGCAGCAGTATACAAAATCGAAAAAAACTTTCAGGAAGCACACTATTACCTGGAGAAGTTTGATGCAATGAAAGACTCTGTACATGCGCGCGAATCGTCCAGAATGCTGGTGGAAATGCAAACACGGTACGATGTTGACGAGAAAGAAGAAGAGAATGAGCAACTTCGTCAGGAGGCGGAAATCAAAGCGGTTGAAGACGAATCGTTCCGTCGCATGATATGGGGAACTGTAATTCTTCTTGTTGTGGGCGCAGGCGCTCTGATCATCACCGTTGCAGTGAAACAACGTTCGAACAAGATGCTTGCAGCAAAGAATGCGCTGATTGAGTACCAGAAGAAAGAAATTACCGACAGCATTAATTATGCGCAGCGCATTCAACAGGCTATTCTTCCCGATGATCGTGATTTCCAAAACATTTTCCCCGACTCCTTCGTGTTGTATAATCCAAAGGCCATCGTAAGCGGCGATTTCTGGTGGATGACATCCAGCGATGAGTACACTTTCGTTGCGATCGCCGATTGTACAGGCCACGGCGTTCCCGGCGCTTTCATGAGTATGCTTGGTGTAGAGATGCTCAATGAGATTTCACGCAGCACCAGCGACCCCGGAGAAATGTTATCGAAACTCAACATCGGAATTAAACGCGCGTTACGTCAATCGGCTTCGGGAGAATCGCAAAGCAACGACGGAATGGACATTGGGCTTTGCCGATATAACAAAAATAAAAGCGAAGTGATTTTCGCAGGCGCGAATCGGCCACTGTGGATCTGGAGTGGAAATTCACTCGTTGAATTTCAACCAACGAAATCAGCGATTGGCGGCCTGACTCCCGATGATCAGAAGTACGCTTCGAATGCAATTGCACTCAGCAAGAATGATGTGCTTTACATGTTTACCGACGGATTCGCAGATCAGTTCGGTGGAGACAAAGGGAAAAAACTGAAGACCTCCGGGCTGCGCGCAATGGTGCAGGAATATTCATCGTTAACAATGGCGGCTCAGCAGGAACAATTTTCCTCGCGCTTCCATCAGTGGCGTGGTCCTCTTGAGCAGGTGGATGATGTTTTGATCAGTGGAATCAGAATCTGATGGTCAATTCATTACTCGACAACCCGGAACTGTCTTTGGTAAGCTCAGGAATTATTAATAGATTTTCACTGTGAAAGCAATACGCATTCTCTTCCTCACGCTTCTTCTTCCTTGTTTCACATACGGACAAACCACGGACAAAATCGATTCGTTGATTGCGGCGACGGATCAGTCCGACAATGATTCGGCATTGGCTGTTACGTATCGTCGTTTGTTCAATACATATGTTGTTTCAAACATGGACAGCGCGGAGATTTTTCTCGTGGAGGAAATGAACCACGCCACTCAATCGGGCATTAACCGATTGATCGCTGACGCCAACGAAGATTATGCGCGCATCGCATGGCAACGCAACCAGATGACCGATGCACTCACATACCTGCAAACGACATTGGGTTTGCGCGAAGCAGACAAAGACCAAATCGGAATAGCCAACTGCGAAAACAACATCGGCATCATTTTCTGGAACATGAAGAATGTTGATGAAGCCCTGGAGCACTACCGCAAAGCAATGGCGATGCGGATTGTGCTGAACGACTCGGGTGGAATTGCCGCGTCTTACGGAAACATGGGACTCGTTTACCGTCATACAGGAAAGATCGACAGTGCAGATTTGTACTATCGTCGTGCAATGATTCTCCGGGAGAAACTGGGCGATCCTCAGATGATGGCGATCTCTTACAACAATCTTGCAATTCTATATCTCAAAGAGCAGCCCGACTCCGCAGTTTTCTACCTGGAGAAAGCGATGACCGCGCACAAGTCGGCGAACGACATGTATGGTTATGCCGGTTGCCTGAACAACATTGGTATTGCATATCGTAATCAGGGACGACTGGACGAGGCTGTGGCCGCACAACTTGATGCTGCAAAACTGAGTCGTCAGCTCGACAACAAAGAGGTGTTGACGAATGCTTACGGCGAACTTGCTTCTATTTACGCTGAGAAAGGCGACTACCAGAATGCGTATGTGTATTTCTCGAAGAAAGACTCGCTGAAGGACATCATCTTTAATGAAGACATGTCGCAGCAGGTAACAGAAGCCGGCGAAAAATATGAGTCAGAAAAAAAGCAGCGCGAGAACGATCAGCTGAAAGCAACAACTGAGCATGATGCGATGCTGAAGAATTTCCTTTTTGCGCTGGTGGCTCTGGGCGTAATAGTTGCGGGATCTTTGTTCTACGCATACCGCAACAAAAGAAAATCAAATCAGCAGCTCGGAATTCAGAATGCACAGATCGAAGCGCAGAAGAAGGAAATCACGGATAGTATCAACTACGCGCAACGGATTCAGCAGGCGATTCTTCCTCCCGAAGCAAATCTTAGAAAACACTTTCCCGATTCTTTCGTTTTTTATCTGCCGAAAGCAATTGTGAGTGGAGATTTCTGGTGGATGCTTGAAAAAGACAATTACGTTTTTGTGGGCATCGCCGATTGCACAGGCCACGGTGTTCCCGGCGCATTCATGAGCATGCTCGGAATGGAAATGCTCAACGACATTGCTCGCGAAACAACTGAACCTTCAGAAATTCTCTCACGACTTTCATTGGCAATCAAACGTTCATTACGTCAGACTTCAGGCGAAACACAAAGTCGCGACGGAATGGATATCTGTCTGATGCGATTTGATATCAGCGCGAATGAAATGATTTACTGCGGAGCCAATCGTCCGCTCTGGATTCGCAAAGCAAATGGAGATCTTCAGGAGTTTACTCCAACGAAAGCGCCAATCGGCGGACCGGCAGATGAATTCCAGGAATACGCTGCACACAAAACGGCTATTGCAACCGGCGATACGTTTTATTCTTTCACCGATGGTTACGCTGATCAGTTCGGCGGCGACAGAGGTAAAAAACTAAAGACATCGGGATTGCGTGTGTTGCTTGAGCAATATTCATTGTTGCCGATGGCCGTTCAGGAAAGGGAATTATCTGCCTACTTCCATCGCTGGCGCGGCTCTCTCGAGCAGGTGGATGATGTTTTGATTTGCGGAATCAGAATCTAGGATCCGCTTATCACCTTCGATTCTGTTTGGGAACTTTTCGCAGTTTTTCCCTGCGTGGCTGAAAACTTTACCTATTTTCGGTTGGTGCGCTTCCCGCTGATTTTCCTCTTCATTTTTTTCCTGGTAACAGGTTACGGTCAGAACAATCGGGCCGACTCGCTGAAAAGTGAATTAAAGAAATCGGCTGCGGACACAAACAGGCTGCGGTTATTGACGCAGCTTACCAAAGAATATTTTGTTCAAAATGCGGATGTGTGCACAACGTATGCGCGCCAGGGAATTGTGCTGTATGATTCCCTGATGAAAATCAACGGAAACATTCCAGCGCAGGTAGCAGCCAATCGCAAATACGGCTCATCGTGTTACCATAATCTAGCTGCGATCATTTCCCGTTCCGGAAACTTCGGAGATGCAATTTATTATCAGAAAATTTCTTTAGGTATTAGAGACACTCTCCTTAAGACACAAAAGGGAGATGCAGAAACTATACGAAGCATTGCGATTTCCTGTAGCAACCTCGCCACTTATTATCAGCAGATCGGGGACTATGGGAAGGCGCAAACTTTTGCGGAACGAAGCCTGAATTGTTATGACAGCACTTTGATGTTAATTCCGGGCGACGTTAAGACCAGAGATGGACGTGCGAAGGCGATCGTATTGCTGGGCAACGTTAACATGCAACAGGACGATCTGGATAAAGCGGTTGAGTATTTTAATCAGGCTCTTGTGGAATACGAATCAACCGGTAACAAGGATGGAGTATCCGGAACGTTGTTCAACCTTGGTACGGTAACTGAACGACAAGGAAATTTTGACGAAGCGTTCAGAAGCTATGATCGTGCGCAGGAATCGTTTGAGAACCAAAATTCTCTGGACAATGCGGCAATGGTTTTGGATCACAAAGGAGAGCTTAATCTGAAACTTGGGAACCTGCAAGCGGCAAGAGAAAACTTTAATAAAGCGCTGGAGTATGGCATTGTGGTGAACGATAAAGCCGTCTTAGCAAAGTCCCATCATCGGCTGGGCAAGGTCGATTTCCTCGAGAGGAAGTACGGTGATGCACAAGCCCACGAAGAGCTGGCGATGCAACTGGCGATTGAATGCGGAAAAAAGAAACTGCAGAGCGATATCTACAAATTGTTGGGAGATATCTATGCCGAACAAGGCGATCATAGAAAATCTGCGGAAGCATTTAGAATGTACGCTAACCTGAAAGACACGCTTTTTGATGTGGACAGAAACCGCCAGCTGAGCGATGCGATGACGAAGTATAATTCAGAACTGAAAGAACAAC
Organism: uncultured Chryseobacterium sp.; assembly: GCA_964447465.1. GTDB lineage: Bacteria > Bacteroidota > Bacteroidia > Palsa-965 > Palsa-965. Next base: position 1,739 of record CAYUTR010000069.1, on the reverse strand, counting down.
AGAACGAAGCGCTTCGAAAAGACAACGCGCTGAATCAGGCCGAGATTGAGCGTCAACGCGAGGTAAGAAATCTAACATTCGGGATCGGTGCGCTCATAGTAATCATTGCTTTAATGCTTTCGCTCGCCTATCGTCAGAAGCGCAACGCCAACATTCAACTCACATCGCTGAACGCGGAAATATCTTCGCAGAAATCGATCATCGAAATGAAGCAGAAGGAAACAACCGACTCAATTCATTACGCAAGAAAAATACAGGGCGCTTTATTTGCGGCGGGAGAAGTGTTATCGGCCGGACTGAAAGACTATCTTTTGTTTTTTCAGCCAAAGGATATTGTAAGCGGGGATTTCTATTGGGCGGCAGCGAAACACAATGGATTTTACCTCGCGGTTTGCGACAGTACCGGGCATGGCGTTCCGGGCGCTTTCATGAGCCTGTTGAACATTTCGTATCTGAATGAGGCTGTAAATGAAAAAGGAATTGCCGAACCAGGAAAAGTGTTGGATCATGTTCGCTCGCGTCTCATGGAAAATGTGGGATCGAGCAATCAGAAAGACGGAATGGATGGTGTGTTGGTATGGTTCGATCGCCTAACGAATCGGATGCAGTTTTCAGCTGCATATAACTCGCCGGTTATTATTAGGAATGGAGAAGTGATTCACTTCGATGCAGATAAAATGCCTGTTGGTCCTTTCGAGCAGATTCGCCCTTTCACCACGCAAACAGTACAATTGCAGATTGGCGATTGTGTGTTTCTTTCAACAGATGGTTTTGCGGATCAGTTCGGCGGTGCGAAAGGGAAAAAATTCAGGCAGCGTCAGCTCGTGGAATTGTTTCTTCACATTGGCAACACCAACAGCGAATTAAACAATGAGTTAATTTCGAAACGCTTTACAGAATGGAAAGGCGATCTTGAACAGATTGACGATGTTCTCGTGTTGGCATTTCGTGTTACCTGATGCCTGCGCGAATCAAGCTACTTTTGTTTTCTCTTCCACTTCTTCGTCTTCTTTCCGAAATCATGTTTCCCCGCAATAAGCTTGTTGTTTGTCTTCTGCATTTTCTTGCATTGACTATGACAGGATCCAAGTGAAAGTGAAATAACAAAAAGACCGGAAAGTAAAAGGTAGCGCAGCATGGGGCAGGGGTTTCTTTTGTAACGCAAATCTCCGAAGTAAATTGTTAAAATCCGCTACGTATTTCTTGTGAGTTTTAACAACTCTGATTTTGTACTGATGATTGACTGCCTACTGCACTACCGCCTACTGTGTGTGGAATGTGTGCGGCAGAAGCATCTTTTAACAAACTTCCACTCGTAACCAGCGTATCAACCATAGGGAAGGGCGTTATTAATCAGTAAATTTGTTTGACAGACATCAATGGAAAACAGCACATCATACGGCACGCTCATCAGTAAACTCGACGAGTTTATCCGGAAGTATTACAAGAATCAGCTTATCCGCGGATTGTTGTACACGGTGGCTATCCTGCTTTCCGGATACCTGACGATTTCTCTGCTTGAATATTTCGCTCACTTCGATCCTGCAGTCCGCACGGTGCTGTTCTGGTCGTTCCTCGGCGCTACCGGATATGTTATCGCACGATTCATCGTATTGCCGCTTACACGCATAAATCGCATTGGTAAAATCATTTCTCACGAACAAGCTGCCGGCATCATCGGCCTGCATTTCGCTAACGTGCAGGATAAATTACTCAACGTTCTTCAGCTTCAGAAAACG
>CAYUTR010000068.1:0-15576 GCA_964447465.1 uncultured Chryseobacterium sp. | reverse complement strand
ATCATCATATTAATGATTCCATTAAAGATTGGGATACAAAAAATACAATGGCGCGGCAGCGTGAAATTTATGATGTAGAAAGTAAGAATGCAGAGATAGAACAACTCCTGCAGGAAACAACGTTACAACAATTGGAGAATGACGAAAAAGACAAACAGCGTCTGTGGCTTACGATTGTACTTTGCGTTACTACAGTTTTGGTGTTTGTTGCATTCCTTGCTTATAGACAAAAAAGAAAATCGGCGATCCTTCTTCATCAGCAGAAACAGATCATCGAGGAAAAAAATCACGACATCACGGACAGTATTCATTATGCGAAAAGAATCCAGCAGGCTATTCTTCCATCCTTGCAGCAGATTAAAACTGCATTACCTGATTCGTTCGTGTATTTTGCTCCGAAGGATATTGTGAGCGGAGATTTTTTCTGGTTCAATGAAACGCCCTGGTCGTATTACCTCGCCGCCGTAGATTGTACAGGTCACGGTGTTCCGGGTGCAATGATGAGCATGATCGGTTATAATTTTCTTGGGCAGATCGTCAATCAGGAAGATATTGAACAGCCGGCTGAGATCCTGAATGAACTGCACCGTAAAGTGCTCATGGCGCTGAATAAAGATTACACATCGCGTGAAATGAAAGACGGAATGGATGTGGCGCTGATCCGCATCGATAAAAAAACGAAAAAGATTTATTTCTCAGGAGCTGTTCGTCCGATTTACATTGTACTCGACGGCAAGCTCACGGAAATCAAGGGAGATATTTATTCGGTCGGAGGAATCAAAGACGCGAACAACGAATCGTTCAGTCAGCACGAAATTGAAGCGCCATCCGGAGCATGCATTTATCTTTTCTCCGATGGTTATGCCGATCAGTTCGGCGGACCAAGCGGGAAGAAATTTAAGTATAAGCAGCTTCGGGCATTGCTCACACGGGTTTCGTCACTTCCGATGGAAGAACAGCGCAACGAGATTGAAAAAACTTTCACGGCATGGAGAGCGGAGTTGGAACAAGTGGATGATGTTTGTGTGGTTGGACTACGCGTTTAGTTTCCCGTTTCCTGTTTCCGGTTGTTCTAAGTTCTCTGTCCCGCGCGCTAAAGCACACGGCGATCCTTTTTCCTGATAATTAAGATTGAACACGGGCTTGATCCACAAGAATATTTTAGTCTCAAACCCGTGCGCACATCTCTCAAAATACAGCGATGATCGCCGAGGGCTTCAGCCCGCGGGGCACTAAACGGGAAACCGGAAACAGGAAACAAGGAACCGCTCGATCGCAAACGCGCTCAGCTGTCCGCTCGGTCCGTTGAGATTGTAATCGCATCCATGCGTTGCTCCCGGCAGATTCAGAAAATAGTGCGGAACATTATTAGCGGTAAGCGCAGAATCGAGATGCTCGCTATGGATGAACGAAACCATGCAATCGTTATCGCCGTGAATAATCAGTGTTGAAGGAGATGTTGTTTTTACATGATGTACTCCCGAGCTTTCGTAATATTTTTCTTCGAACTCATCAAACGAACCCCCGAGGTATTCAGCAAATACATGATCTGTATCCAGCACCAGCTTGTTGCCCTTAATTTTCGCGCCCCATACCATGTCGGCCGGTGCGTAAATGGAAATCACTCCTTTGATCTCCGGAATTTCCAAAGTGTATGCGGCGCAAAGTGCAATCTGTCCACCTGCCGATCGTCCCAATAACACAAAATTATTCGTGTCGAGATTCAGTTCTGTTGCATGATCCTTCAGGTATCGGATAACATCACGTGTGTCTTCCACCGGGGCCGGACTCTTGAATGCGGGAGCCAATCGATAGGTAATGGATGCAACGTTATATCCCTGATTAGCGAGGTAAGAATTGAGTTCCGGAATTTGTTTGTTGTCGCCCGAAGACCAGGACCCGCCATGAATTACAATCACGCAAGGTGCAGGAGATGCTGAAACCGCATGATAATAATCAAGCGTCAGACCTTTTCCGTTTATGTTTTTGTATTCGAAACCCTGTGGAACGACTTCTGCGCTATCAATTCCTGAAAACATTTTCCAGAAAGAGAATGGGCTGACAAGCTGCCTGGAGTTTTTTTCTCCATTGAATTTGGTCAATAATTCCTGACGCAAATTGTCTGATTGCATGTACGCGCGCACAACCGGAACACAAAACAGAACTAACGCCGTCGCGCTGATCAGCAACGCAGCAGTTTTGTATTTACCCAACCAGAAACATGTGACGAATAAAATAAGCGCAACCGGAATGCAGATCACCGGGAACTCTGTAACAGCTACCTGCATTCTCCAGAAAAAATTTGTGGGTGCCTTGATCACTGCGAGAAGGGAAACGAGCAGGAAGAGTACAGGCAGAATTAATCGGATCATAGGCGGATTGAAGATACTTATTCGCTTGGTACTCTGTCTTCGTTAAAAAGGTAATTCAAAACGCAACTGCAAAACTTCCCATTACATAAAAGGGCGTGTCGGGTGAAAATTTCACTTCACTTATAGAATTGCCATCTGCACGGTAATTATATTCTTCAGCGGGTAGTGAAGGCCTCCATGTAAGGTTGAGCAGATTTTCTGCCGACAAGCAGAATGAAATATTTCTGAATTCATAATTCATCGCCGCATTGAGAAAACAAAATCCGGGTGAAGACAAACTATTGGAGTTCACTATTGGATGATCATCCAGTATGCGGTACTGAAGTGACGCGCCCAGGCCCTTTTTAGTTTTCATGGTCAAACCAAAGTGGCTGCACAACAGTGGAGGAAGCGAACAATTGTTGCTCCCTGTCGCATTGAAAAGATATTGACCGTATGCGGAATTGATATCCATTCCTGCGAACATTGTGTTGCTGATCTTTAATCGGAAGGCCATATCAAATCCCGATTGATAGATTGCTCCTGTAGTTTGTGCGGTACGTTGATTGGTTGTTGCGGCGGCTTCAGCGCAAAGCAAACACACGCACACAAAAGACCACACGAACATTTTAGTAAATGAATGTTTCATGTAATGAAGGATAAATTAACCGAGCTTATTGATCCTCTCGAGACGAGATGGTTGGGTTGGTTAGGTTGCTTGGGTTTGTTTAGTCTGAACTAACCAAACAAACCATCCAACTTAACAAACTGTTAGTGGTTAAAGCATCCACGGTGGAGGAGAAGGGACATAAAAAAACCCGTCACGGGGGGAAGTGTGACGGGCACTATCAAACAACTTTACGGAGCTAGTAAGCGCTAACCCAATTAACCCCTTTTCGGTTGCGAGGTGCAAGTTAAGTGGTTCAATCGTTTTTATCAATGATTTTGAGGTGTGTGAAGAACTTTCTTCACCCTTTGAAATTTCAACGTGTACGTGATATTCGCCGTTTTCGTAGTGGACGGTGGCCATATGTTCTGAATTCCAAAACATATGTGCCATTACGTCCTGTAATGCAGGTACCAGGGGCCGTAACAGTAGTACAGCGTAGCAAACGAGAAGAAGGGTGGCAACCTGCTTTTTCATGGGTTTATTCCCTGATAAATACGGGAAAACACACAGGTCGGATTTACGAACCGAAGAAAGTTCTCTCAATCGTCCAATAGAGGGCAATGAGTGCAATTATCGCGGAAAGCGGAATAATTATGCGGGTTTTGTACCACGATTTTTTGGAAAACCATGCACCTAACAACGCCCAGCACGCTATAATTACGCTGATCTGGCCAAGTTCTACGCCCACATTAAAACACACTAATCCGGTGATGTATTCGGTTGGGGGAAGTCCAAGCTCCGTTAGCACACTAGCAAAGCCCATTCCGTGCAAAAGACCAAAAAGGAACACGACAAGCAATCGCGTGGGCTTCAGTTTTTCGGACAGAATATTTTCAACAGCAACATAGAAAATCGAAAGTGCGATGAGCGGTTCTACAATGGCAGTAGGCGGTTGTATGTAACCGTACATCGCCAGTCCAAGTGTAATAGAATGTGCTATGGTAAATGCTGTTGCCTGCCAGATCACCGATTTCAGCTTCGGATTCAGCAGGTAAAGACACACTACAAACAAAATATGATCGAGTCCAAGCGGAATAATGTGCTCGAATCCTAAACGCAGATACAGTGTTGCGATTTCACTACGCGGAAGTCCGGCTAATGAATCGCCGACATGACCAAATGCTGCACTTGTTAATGCAAGACATGCAATTGTGAAAACTGTACGCTGTTGAAATTTGTTCACGGTTGATTCTATGTTCAACTACGCTTCGTTGCGCCCAAGGGCGCTTGGCCACAGATTCGCAGATTTCGCAGATTTATTTTAATTAATTTTTTGTGATAGGTCGGAAAAATAAAATCTGTTAATCTGTCAATCTGCGTAATCTGCGAATCTGTGGCTATGATGGCGAAGCCAGCAACAAAGCAAATTGACACATCAGCAAATTAGCAAATTATTTTCGTGCGATATACGGTGCCGCCTCTGTTTTCAGTTCTGCATCCAGGAAAGGATTCATCGTAACAGCATCATTAATGAGCTGGCGTCCGAGGAACGTGCGACCTGTTTTCATCTTGATCAATCCTGCACGACACATGGTTTCCGGATTTTTCTTTCCGGTCCGAAGTGCTTTCTGCATCATCGCTTCTGCGAGATAATAATAGCCGGCCTTATAATACACCCAGGCTAATGTTTCGCAGATATCGATATTATCCGGTCGGCGGTTGTATTCGATAATTGCATGTTGCATCGCTGAAACATGATCACCGGATCTTGAATAGGCGAGTGCCAGTTCACGATCGGCGTAATGTCCATGTCCTACGATATTTTCATCCGTTACTGCGCCAGGGCTTAACATGGCGATTGCAGTACTCATTGCTGTATCTGCAAGCAGCTGGTTTCCGTTCAGTGAATGAAGTTCTGAGAGGTCTTCGTAGAAGGAATAGTCATCCATCTGTTCATTCGCTTTGTTGAGAAACGCAATTGCTCCCGGATAATTTCCGTTTGCTTTTTCGATGCGCGCCATGCCAGCAAGTGCGTACGCATAATCCGTACGCTTATACAGCGCCAATTCGTAGCAATATTTTGCACTGTCGTTCGCACCGATCTGCTCGTATAATCTTCCGAGCTGAACGCGGCACCATTCGGTTTGTTCCAATCCCTGGTAACCTGAAGACACCGCAAGTTTCATGGCTTCTATTGCGCCGGCAAACTCACCGTGAATTTCTCTGAGGTAAGATACCCGGGCATAAGAACGAATGTCGGGACGTGTAGAAATCATTATGTCACACGTTTTTACTGCCTCATCGTAATTACCCAATTCAACATAAGCGTCGACCATCATTCCATACACGAATGCACTCGAAGGATTTACTTCGTTTGCTTTCTTCGCTGTTACCAATGCATCTGAAAAATGGTGTTGAGATAGAAGTACAGTTCCTTCGCAGCACAATGCTTCAAAATTGGTTGGCTCCAGTGCGAGAATTTTCGTGGTAAGATCCAATGTTGCTTTGTCGTAGTAAGCATGATCGCCGGTTGCGCGACCTTCCTGGATGTATGCCTGGCACAATTGAACCATAACGGTTACGTCATCCGGATTCGTCACCAATGTTGCTTCCAGACCTTCAATTGCATTTTTCGTATTCAGCCATTCCGCCGACATTGCATACGTGCCGCGATGTTCTGCAGGCTTTGAACCAACTTCAGGTTTCGGATCTTTTGAGAAGGCAAAGATCATCACGAAGAGTCCAGCTGTGATGCCGATGAAGATTCCGTATGCCAGTTTTCGCTTGTTCATGTTTTTTTGTTTAATCTGCAAATCGGCATATCTGCAAATCAGCACATCTACCGCGGTGTTGTTGCATGTATAAAAAAAGAACGCTGCCAAATAAATTCAGCAGCGTTCTTTGTGATTGTTTATTTCGATACTGATACTTTCATTGATTGCATTGCAAAACCATCTGTGCTCAGTACTGCAACGTAAACGCCTGCAGCCATTGTCTGAACATTCCAGTTCACTTCGTAGGTTCCGGCATACTTCGTTTCGTTATTCACGAGCGTAGCAACTTTCTGTCCGGAAAGGTCGAAGATTTCAAGAGTAACTCTTGACGCATCACTCACATTGTATTTGAACGTTGTGAATGTAGTTGCAGGGTTAGGATAGTTCTGCGCCATCACGATTGAAGGAGCACCAACACCCATTCCGAAAGAAGAGTGTGTGATCACATCATCCGATCCACCGCAACGTCCGTAACCTTCCCACGGACCCTGTACGTAAGGGAACGCAGTTCTAAGAAGAGTATCGTTTGCTTCTATTCCTGTTGTGTAACCAAGTACACTAACCAGGTTTGGTGTCACAGGATTTGGACCACCTGCAGTGTAGTCGTCATACCACAATCCGATTGCAGCAAGTACAACACCGCCCACAGCCTGAAGCTCGATACGTGTTACATCATCTTCAAGGCGACGTCCGTTCGGGAATCCATCCATGTTAGGAATCCACTGCATTGTCGCTCCGGATGCCGTGTAAGTAGGATCTGTAAGACCGAGAACGCATGCATGAACCAATCCGAGTGACGAGAAGTCCGGGTGGTTACGTTGGGTAACCGGAACCGCCATGTTCAGACGAAGCATGTCGCCGAAGATTGGCAGGAAGTTGTTGATGAATGGTTTTCCAACAGCCAGTGGATTTCCACCCGGTTTGCCTGTCCACAATTGGTAAGGTGCAAGGTTAGGAACTCCGGTTAAGAAAATCGGAAGCAAATCGCAAGAGCGTGGCTTGCCCTGACGAAGCAGGTAGTTACCAAACAGCATTGTGTCAAGCGCTGTTCCTGCACCACCATTGGATGCACGGATCGGCCAGAGACCATCATTTGTGTTTCCGAAGTCGAATGACTGCAGAGAGTTACGCTGGATACGAAGGGGTGCCATTGCAGGAACTGCTCCACCGAAAAGTGAATTGTCCATGTAAAGTCCAAGCTCCGGATTACAGAAGTAATCATCCATTGCAGGATCTTCGTTGTACGGAGTCAGTGAATTCCAGTAGTCTTTCTGACCAATAGGCATCACTGCTTCGTTTGTCAACGGCATTCCAACACGTGAAACCTGGATCCATGAACCGGAATGCGATTCAGTTCCGTTTGCATTCAGTGTACGTACCTGCTGACGGCTTGCTGATGCCCAAACACCGATGATATAATCGCTATCGAGGATGTCTACAGCAGCAGTAACAGGCTGACCGTTTTTCTGCAATGTTGCAATCGGAATTTTCATCGCGATAGCGTGAACGTTCTTACAAGCAACACCATCTTGTGGAACATCGGCCTGACGTGGCGCATCGCCCACATCAAAAATTCCGCCGAGATCAACGAAGAACGGATCATCAGTTGGTCCGCAGAAAACGATTTCTCCGCCACCACCTGTTGCTGTTGTAATTGCAGCAGTCATGAGTGCATCATAGTTTGCTGCATTCAATCCAACAGGCATTGTGATCGAGCGAGGCCCGATGTTCGGAGGAGGTACAACTCCTGAGGCAACAATTGTAGTAAATGTAACTCCGCCATCAGTACTCTTCTCACACATGTACGAGGTCTTCAGGTTTTCCTGGCCAAGACGTATGTTGAAGAATGTTGTTGGATCCTGATTCACTTTCGTGAACGTAAAACGGTAAGTGATATCATCACCAGCCACTCCATCGTTCTCAACGTGTACTTCATAGCGGATGTTTTCTCCGAATGAAGCGTAGTTCGGTCCACCCTGCGGAAGCTGGAGAGGAACGTAGTTCGCTATGATGGTTACATAGTTTGTATCATCAGGGCTGCGGAATGCATACAGATCGGTGTTGTCGGCCAACGGATCGTTTGCAATCAACGGAGCTTCCCTGTGGCTCGACGCTTCTACCGGCGTCTGCTTTGCATCCCAGTTGCTGAATGCAATTGCGGTAACCGCAACGGCAGCCAGGCTGAGAATGGTTCGGGTTGTTATCTTTTTCATTTTCGTTTTTCTTTTTTAGAACTGTTACTGACCGCTGTGATTAGCATACCCGCTCCATGGATGTTGAACATATGGGAACGAGGCAACGAATGTGGTATCGTTCTGTTCAATACCTGTAGTGTAACCGAGTACACCAAGAAGATCTGGTGTAACAGGATTTGGACCACCCGCAGTGTAATCATCATACCACAATCCGATTGCAGCAAGTACAACTCCACCTACTGCCTGAAGCTCGATGCGCGTTACATCATCTTCAAGACGACGTCCGTTCGGGAAGCCATCCATGTTCGGAATGAACTGAAGATTCGCGTTTGCGTTGTAAGCAGGATTTGTAAGACCGAGTACACAAGCCTGAACCAATCCGAGTGAAGAGAAGTTCGGATCGTTACGCGGAGTAACCGGAACCGCCATATTCAGACGAAGCATATCGCCAAATATTGGAAGGAAGTTGTTGATGAAAGGTTTTCCTGCAGCAAGTGGATTTCCTCCTGGCTTGCCTGTCCACAATTGGTATGGAGGAAGGTTAGGAACTCCTGTGTGGAAAATCGGAAGCAGATCTACTGAACGTGGTTTGCCCTGACGAAGCAGGTAGTTTCCGAACAACATTGTATCAAGAGCTGTTCCTGCACCACCATTGGTTGCGCGGATTGGCCAGAGACCATCTTGAGTGTTTCCGAAATCAAATGACTGCAATGAGTTACGCTGAATGCGAAGCGCTGCCATAGCAGGCACTGCTCCACCGAATTGCGAGTTGTCCATGTACAGACCTAACTCAGGATTACAGAAGAAATCTTCCATCACCGGGTTCTCTGTATAAGGAGTGCGTGAATTCCATTCGTCTTTACTTCCGATTGGAATAACAGCTTCGTTTGTCAAAGGCATTCCGAGACGTGACACCTGAACCCATGATCCTGTTTCAACACTTCCGCCACCACTTGTATTCAGTGTGCGTGTTGCAGGACGACTAGCAGAAGCCCAAACACCGATAATGAAATCGCTATCGAGGATGTTTAAAGCTGCAGTAACGGGCTGACCATTTTTCTGCAATGTTGCAATAGGAATTTTAAGCGCGATAGAGTGAACGTTCTTAGTTCCGACACCGTCTTTCTCTGCAGGACCCGCACGTGTTCCACCTACGTCGAAAATACCGCCAAGATCCACGAAGAACGGATCATCAGCTGGTCCGCAATAAACAATCTCTCCACTTGAAGCAGTTGTAATTGCTGCAGTAGTGAGAGCTGCGTATGTTGTACCTAATCCAACAGTACCATTCGTGATCGAACGTGGTCCGATATTCGGAGGAGGCACCGGGCCGTTGTTCACGATTGTAGTGAACGTAAGTCCACCATCTGTACTTTTCTCACATACATAAGAGGTACGTAGATTCTGCTGACCTAAACGGATGTTGAAGAACGTTGTAGGATCTTCGTTCACTCGTGTAAATGTGAAACGGTAAGTGAGATCATCACCTGCAACTCCGTCGTTCTCTACGTGAATTTCGTACCGGATGTTTTCTCCGAACGTAGAATAGTTAGGCCCACCCTGCGGAAGCTGGAGTGGAATGTAGTTCGCAATGATCGTAACCGTGTTGGTGTCATCCGGACTTCTGAATGCATACAGGTCGGTGTTGTCGGCGAGAGGATCGTTGGCAATCAACGGTGCCTCCCTGTGGCTCGACGCTTCCACCTGCGTACCCTCAGAGTCCCAGAAACCAATCGCAACGGCTGCAACCGCCACGACCGACACTTTGAGCAGTGTTTTGGTAGTTTTTTTACTCATTTGATTTAGTTTTTAATTGTTCGAATTCGTGAATCCTGACTGTCAACGTCAGGATTTCATGAGTTTGTTGGGATAAAGTATTTCCTTCAGATTGCTGTTGCCCATTTGTGTGGTAGTAAATACGGAGTGATCCGGCTTGGGGATTGGGAAGATGCGAAAATTTCTTAAAAAATGGGGTTAGGTAGATTCAATCGTCTGATAATCAGTAGCTGGCCGTAGGATGGGGCCTTTACCGCAGCGGCGCGATCCCGATAGCTATCGGGACAACGACGCAGCGCTTCTTGAGTTATTTTAGAAAAAACGGATACAGTTACTGTTCTCAAACAACGTGATGAAACTATAAGGAGAGTGTCCAGAAATTTTCGTTGCGTCGTCGCGCCTTTGCGTCGTTGCGGTCAAGCGTCGCAGACATCTCAATCTGTCAGCGTGATCAGCAACCCCCATAAAAAGAAGTAAAGCGAAACACCACACACGCAAAAAATTATCGTGATCAGATTTCTCCGGAAGAACAGAGGAATAAATAAAGGGATGGCGGCGATGATTGGAATTACCCGCTGGTAATGCATCAGAAATTTTTCTGTAGGTGTTCCGAAAAGAAAGGAATGATTTCCGCCCGCATAATCATCGTTTTTCCAGACCGCGATGCAACCAAGAATAAAAAAAGTTGTGCTGATTAAAACGCACGCGATCGAAACGTAATTATAAAGACGGCTCCTGTTCATGATGCGGTGATTCGATGAAACAATGATTCAATCCGCGTCATTTCTGTAACATCCGTTTTTTTCTGTGTTCCTTTTTTTTAACACGGAAGGAAACTGATCAAACGGATTAACACTGATAAAAGTGTGCCGAATCTATTCTTTGATTAATCTGATCTGTTGAGATTGTTGCTCTGATTGCACAACCACAAAATAAATTCCGACAGCTTCTCCAGTCAAATCAACGGAAAAGCTCCCAGCACTATTTTCTGTCCGCGAAATAATTTCCTGGCCAAGCGAATTGAAAACTTTCACATCGGCACTACCTTCAATCGAAGAAGTGAAATTGAAAATTCCGTTGCCCGGATTTGGAAAAACGTTGACCTGATTTTTGTTTTCGGATTGAAGTGTGTTCAACGGAATTGCAGTGGCCGCAATGAACATATCAGAAGTGTTCCCGCTTGGATCTGTATTCGTCAACGTGGTTGTGCCCAACGTAAGACTCGGTGTGCCGAATGATCCAACAGCGTAAATGCCATTCGGATTTGCAATCATACTGTTGATGTAATCTGTACCAAGTCCGCCGCCGTGAAGCCAACCGGTTTCGTTGCCTGCAGCGTCGTACACTATAAGGTACATGTCGTCGTTGATGTTCGAGTTGTTCAGTGTGTACGGACCGAAATCAATACTGATACTCTGAAACATCCCGCAGAAATAAATTTTTCCTGTTGCATCAACAAACACGCCGTAACCGAAATCCTGTTCAATTCCACCCGCTGCTTTTCCCCACACCTGATTGCCATTTGGATCGTACACCAGGAGGTAAACATCGCCTTGTCCCTGATTAACCAGTGTGTCATTTGCAAAAACAAAAGACCCGCTGTGAAAATGTCCGCCCACGTAAATTGTTCCGTTCACATCAACATCCACAGCAACTGAGTGATCGTTATCGCCTGCACCTGCACGTTCTGCCCAGATGCAGTTTCCGTTCACATCATATTTCACTACCCATGTTTCCGGTAAACCCGAAACCGGATTCACCAGCACATCAGTTGGGAATACCATGGAATCACTCGCAAATCCACCGGTGGTGATCACAAAACCATTCACATCAAACGCAACTGCATTCGCGAGGTCATTGAAATTTCCGCCAGCGCTGCGCGACCACACGTAATTTCCGTTGATGTCAAATTTCAGCAGCACCATATCGTAACCGCCGCGATTCATTAAAGTATCGCTGCCGATGAACATCGTGTCGAGATAATATCCGGCGCTCACGTAAATATCTCCGTTAACCGTATTCATATCCACGCCTGCACAATTGTCGTAGTTGTCGCCACCTTCACCGCGTGCCCAGATGAAATTTCCGTTCGCATCGAGTCGGGCAATAAACATATCAGGTGTACTCACTCCCCGGTTATATAGCGTGTCGTTTCCCAGTACAACAGATGCACTGGTGAAATTTCCAACTACGATAATGTTATCGCTGCTGTCGCAGGTAATTCCCAAACCGTATTCTTCAAGATTGCCACCGAAAGAAACTGCCCAGAGCGGATTTAATTGCGGATCATACTTCACCACATAAGCATCAGCAACTCCCGCAGTGTGCAATGTGAAATTTCCAAACGAGATAGAATCACTCGCGAAATATCCAGTCACATAAAGATTGTTTTGCGAATCGAACGTAACCGATGCAGCATCATCATAGAAATCACCTTGTCCTTGTGCAGACATGGCCCATTGAAGAGGGGTTTGTGCGGATGCAGATGTGCTGATAAGAAAAAGAAAGAGTAGTGAGAAAAAGTGCTTCATGTGAAATGGTGTTGCCAACAGAAAGGTACTCAAATTAGCCGACACGATAAAAATCAACCACCAAGTTCACCAAGGCACCAAGAAAAAAAACAAAAGCCTTGGTGTCTTTGTGCCTTGGTGGTGACAGGATGAGCTATTCAATAACTCTCCCGACGAGATGATCTTCCGGCACAAATCCCCAGAATCTCGAATCACTCGAGTCATAGCGGTTGTCACCCATCACGAAATAATAGTTCATCTTAAACGTATAAGACGTAGCGTATTTCCCGTTGATATAAATTGAATCGTGACGGTTCTCCAGCATGTTTTCTTCGTAAACATCGATCGCCGTTTTGTAGAGATGAATGTTGTTCAGTGAAAGTGCGATGGATTCACCTTTTTTCGGAATTATGAGCGGACCGAAATTGTCGCAGTTCCAGCGGTAACATTTGGAAGTGTTCTGCGGAAACATTTTATAATCATATCGATCGGCATCGAGCACACTGGGTGTTATTGAAATTGTTTTTCCGGTAGAATCAAGTCGGTCGGCCTGGAGCCAGCTCATGAATAATGTATAGTGAAGTCGGTCAGGTGTAGAATAACTTCCTTCAATTCCGAGCCTGCCGAAAAGTGAATCGGGATTTTCCTCTTGCTTCAAAGCAACCGCGTACATCATGATAGCTCTTTCAGGATTGTCGATTGGTTCTCCGTTAACTGTAATTCTGCCGCACACAATTGCAAAGCTGTCGCCCGGCAGTCCAACACATCGCTTGATATAAAACTCGCGGCAATCTACCGGCAGTGATGTATCAGTGGGCATATTGAAAACAATAATATCGTTCACCTGCACATTCGCGTAGCCCGGGAGTCGCCAGTAGGGAAGTACAATCCAATCTACAAACCGGTCGGTAAACGGAATCGTAAGCGGTGTCATCGGGAAGCGCGGCCCGTATGCTACTTTGTTCACGTAAATCATATCACCGGGATTCAACGTTCCGCTCATGGAATCGCTGGGAATGTACATGCCCTGAAAGAAGAAAGTGCGTACCACCAACCAAACGAAAATTCCGAGCAAAATCAGCTTCAGAATTCGCTTACCTGAACCGGAACTTTTCCCAGTGTTTTTCGTATCTGTTTCCGGCGATTCATCTGACATAGTGCTAAAAGTAGAGGAAATCGCGGTTTTAATCTGATTTCACATCAATTACGTAAGTGAAATCAGGGCGGTTTTGTGCTGATTTGGTTACTTTTAGCTAATAGGAAGGCGGCAAACCTTCCAAATTCCGGAAAGTTGAATACACTGTTACGAAATTGTCTGCTGTTTGTGCTTTTACTCTGGTCGTTCGGAGCTAAGGCGAATTGCCCGCAGGTGGTTGCGAATTTCACCACTCCTATTGTCAACTTCTGCGGGGCCGGACCATACACCATCAACTTCACGAACACGAGTACGGGCGCTAACAATGGAACTGCCTCTTACAACTGGTACCAGAATGCCGTTTTATTCGACAATACAGTTGGCCTTGTCGCTCCGAACAGTGTTACAATAACTGCAATCGGTACATACACGTTTTCACTGATCGCCAGTGACGTTACTCCAGCGTGTACGGATACGCAAACCGTAATTGTTCGCATTCATCCGATTCCTGTTGCTGCATTCACATTCACACCAAACGGTGCATGCGCTGGATTGCCGGTGACATTCACGAATACTTCGACTGGAACAACCGGAACAACAACGTACAACTGGAATTTTGGTGATGCCGGAACTTCTACGCAACAAAATCCTACGCACACGTATGGTGCCGGTGGAACGTATACGATCACACTTACCGTTATAAATTTCGCCGGTTGTCAGAGCACATTTACAATGGCGATTACTACTCTTGCAATTCCGCTGATTGGCATTGCAGGTGATGACGGTGACGGAAACACAATCAATTGTTTGCTGCCGGGTGATCCTACAACGAGTGAGATTGTGAACTTCTCCAACACCACGACCGGTGCGACAAGTTATACGTGGAATTTCGGTGACGCCTCGCCGAATTTCACAACAGCGTCGAACGCAACTTTTCCGCACACGTACAATACATACGGAACATTTACTGTGACCATGGTCGCAACTGGTCCGAATGGTTGTACCGCAACTGCAACTCTTGTTGTTGTCTTCGAACGTTATGTGGGTGCTTCGTTCAGTATTCCGATCAACCAGATGTCGGGATGCTTACCACTCACCGTTACACCGGTGAATGCTTCGCAGAACGCAACTACATACACCTGGAATTTCGGTGATGGTTCTCCGGTTATCGTAACCACGAGTCCTGTTCCTCCGACGCACACCTACACGGTTGCCGGGACGTACACCATCACGCTTACTGCTTCGAACAGTTGTAACACTTCTCAATCGACTGTGAGTCCAATCATTGTTGTAGGTCCGCCGATTGTAAATTTCAACGCTACGCCGAATCCGGGATGTTCTCCGCAAGTTGTAACGTTCACGAATCTTTCGAGTGGTGTTCAGCCTGCGAATAACTACACATGGAATTTCGGAAACGGAAACGTGGTGAGCGGAACAGGAAATCCTCCGCCACAAACTTACCTGCAGGGAACGTATACGATTACACTCATCGCCGGAAGTGCGTGCGGAACAGATACATTCCAGCAGGTGATAGTAGTAGACACCATTCCGGATGTAAATCTTACCGTAACGCCAACGAACGGTTGTACTCCGTTGGTTGTGACATCGAATAATACTTCAACTGGTGGCGCCCTGACCTACGCGTGGTATATCGACGGTGTGTACTATTCAAACACCGCGCAGATTCCGAATCAGACGTTTACTTGTCCACCGGGAAATACTCCGGTAACACATTCGATTCACTTGTATGTAACGAACCATTGCGGCACGCGGGATTCAAATGTCAACATCACGGTACATCCGGCTGTACTCGCGCAATTCACTCCGCCAACTTCAATGATTTGTCAGGGAGGCAGTGTTACGTTTACGCAAAACTCATTGGGCGATATGCTCACGTACGCGTGGGATTTCGGCAACGGAAATACTTCCACAACAGCTGGACCGCACACGCAAACGTATCCAATAGCAGGAACTTTCACTGTCACGCTGATCGTGAATGGTTTCTGTGGAGCCGATACAGTAACGCATACTGTTACTGTTAATCCAATGCCGACTGCGGTGATTACACCACCAACAATTACTGCGTGCGAAGATCTTACAGTAAACTTTGTCAATAGTTCTACGCTTGGCGGAACTTACAGTTGGACATTCACCGGTGGAGCACCTACTACATCGCTCACGTACACTCCACCTGCAGTCACGTATACAAATCCCGGAACGTACAC
>CAYUTR010000067.1:0-15665 GCA_964447465.1 uncultured Chryseobacterium sp. | reverse complement strand
TAACGATTAGGCGGGTAGGGGAGAAAACGAGTTTCATGACTTTGTGTTTTTATCGTGTGGATACTTGATCACGTTACAATAGTAGACCGATTCCAGCACCCTGTAAAATACAAAAAAAGCTATTTGTCGGATATATAATTCTGAATAAATGCCGTAAATAGCTTATAATTGCTGTATTATATCAATTATTTTGTCGGATATATACAAAAACAAGGTATTGGGAATCGTAAGCGGATTGGCTGCCGCGGAGCTGCCGCTTTTCAGGTCCTGGATCGGAAACGGTGCGGCGAATGATCAGTTGCTGCTACTGCTGTTCGATTACTGTTGCAATGTGATTCGCAAACAAAAAGACGAAATCGATTTTTCAAAACAGGAAGCCTGGATTGCGTGTTTCGGAAAACTGAAATACAACGACAGCCGTTTTCGTTACCTGAATTCTGATCTCGTGATGCGACTCGAAGAATTCATCATGTGGCGTGGTAATGTAAAAGATGATCGCCGTCGCGAAGAAGTATTGCTGCACGAATTCGGCAAACGTGGTTCACTGAAAGCATGGCACGCACACTTCGGACAATTCAATACATATATAAAGGAAGAAAAAGTGCAGGATGCCGATTTCTACTCGCACGCGTGGGAAATGGAATTTTCTCATCTCGCGATGATGTCGGCCGGAAAAGTTGAACCCGAGGCTGCGGCAATTACACGAGCTGCAGGACATCTCGATCGTTTCTACTTAATAAGAAAACTTCAGCTCTGTTGCGAGATCTTCAATGTGCAGAACGTTTTCGCGCAGGAACACCAGGTTTTCCTTCTCGATGAAATTCTACTTCATCTCAAAAACCGGAACTATGAAGATGTACCGGTGATCGTGATCTACTTCCGCATTCTTATGACGTTGCGTGAAAGTGAGAAGGAAGAACATTATCACACGCTGAGAGCGTTGTTGCGCCAACACGAAAGCGTGGTGACTACAGAAGAGTTGCGCGATATGTATAAGTACGTGCTCAACTACTGCATCAAGAAAATCAACCTCGGAAATATTTCCTGGCAAGGCGAGTTGTTTGATATCTACAAAACCACGTTGGAGAATCGCGTCCTATTAACAGAAGGATTTCTTTCTCACCGCGATTTTAAGAACATCGTCACCATCAGTCTGCGTTTGCGCGAGCTGAAGTGGGCGGAAGATTTCATCCCGAAGTTTATTCCGGAGCTGCAGTCTGCAGAACGTGAAAATGCCCGCATGTACAACACCGCAAATCTTCTTTTTCACAAGAACGATTTCTCCGGAGCACTGCGTCTTTTACAGCAGGTCGATTTTTCCGACATATTCTACGATCTCGATGCGCGATCGATTGTGCTCAAGACGTGGTTTGAACTGGACGAAGAAGATTCGTTCGAGTATCATGCGACGGCATTCCGTACTTTTCTCAAGCGAAACAAGAGCGTTTCCGATTATCAGCGTACCATTTACGAGAACCTGATTTACTATACATCGCAGCTCATGAAAGCCGGCGCGAAACAAAAGCAGCTCGAGAAAATCCGCGATGAAGTGATGGACAAAAAGAACATTGCCGATCTGCGCTGGTTTCTTGGAAAGATCGAGGAACGACTCGACTAAAAGCCATTGCGTATGAGCGGCTCATTCAAGTATATCACTTCTGCATCGATGATAATTAGTTCAGCGGTATCAGCATCGGGAAAAAGAGCAATGGGACGCCCTTGTTTTTTCGCAGCTTCGATTTGTTCGCTCGTCGGTAAGCCATCGTACGCAGTAAAGGAAGTGTAAAACATGCAAGGCACCGCATTCCATGCACCGCAATTGAAAATGACCGTATTTGGCGGAAGATTTTTTGCCGCACGTTCGAAACATTTGCGGTTGTTGATGCGTGTCTTTCTGTAAAACTCTTTCGGGTCGCGGTCCGAGTGATAATGTTCAAGCCTTCCGAAATCAAGCAAAGTGAAAATCAAAACTATGCTGATTGCAATACCGGCAATATTTCCTGCTTTGATATTGTGATTTCGTATGAACGCAGGAATCAGTTGCAACATGTGCGCAACCATCAATATCAGTAACGGAAGAACCGGGAAACAGAAGAAGGGCATCTTCGTCGGAACGAAGCAGTAGAATGCGAATACGGTTATGATGGCGATGAACATCCCTGCCCGCACGCGGCTGTGAACATTGTCGCGGATAAACAAAATCATCGCAGGCACAAGTGCGACTACAAACCAGGTCCCGTTTTGTTCCTGCAACTCTGCGAAGTGATACAACCACGATCCCGGGTGTCCGAGATTGTCGGTCATGTGTGCGCGATAAAGTGAAAGCGTTGCTGCCCAGTCATCGGGCCATTGACCGGATGCATAAATAAACCACGGCGATGCAAGCACTGCAGTAACCACTGTTGCGAGAATGTAATTTTTCCATTCCGGCAAGGATGTCCGCGTTGACTTGTAAAGAAATGTAACGGCACCCCATGTTCCAAGCACAAGTAATCCCGGCAACCACTTTGTAAGCACCGCGGCAGCAACAAAGCATCCGGTGATGATTGCCCATTTTTTATTCGGTGCGTTGATGTATTCCATCCACGACCAGAAACTCAGAAAAACATACGCCGCAAACACTGCATCATTCTGATCCGTATTCATCCAGCCGGAAACGATGTTGATGTGAATATTGGAACACGTCAACATCAGCGCCGCAAAAAGTCCTGTCCGTTCGCCCGAAATAATTTTTCCGCAACGGTAAATCGCCGGAATCATCAATGTTGAAAGAATCACCGATGGAATTCTGATGGCCCACGGATGTGCTCCAAAAATCTTTATTGAAATCGCCATCTGCCACAGGAACAACGGTGGTTTGTTCAGCCATGTTTCAGTAAACGCATAGTAACCTGCTGTCAAGGGCAGCAACGGCTGTTCAACAAGTGTGGGATGAAAAAAATGTTCTGCAAGATTTTTTGCCACCAAGGCGTGATACTGTTCATCCCAGATGTTTACGAACGGATCGATGAACGCCATCATGAGGCGGAAGGTTAATCCCGAAGCAATCAACAGCACAACAGACAAACGGATTTTACCGCGTGAGAAAAAAATCACCGCGAGTAATGCGAACACAATACCCACTGCAAGAAATGCAACATCACGATTGGTGAAATGGGTGTTCAGCATGAGGCAGTAAAGATATTTGCTTGCGTCATCAATATCCGTTTCTGATCAGTGGTTCATGGATTATCTGTATTGAAGAATCTGCCGTGATCCAATCCGGCAACGCTCCATCGTCGAAAATATAAACCCGTCGGCCTTGTGTTTTTGCTTCGGCAATCTGAACCTCGTCGGGCAACTGATCGTATGCTGTGCAATTTGCATAGAACATGCAGGGAACTGCGTTCCACATCGAACAATTGAAGACCACAGAATTCTCCGGAACGTCTTTCAGGAAACTTTCAAATACAACTTTGTTGTAGGATCTTGTTTTGCGATAGTCGGCGTAAACATCAGCCATCCCGCAATACAGCTCTGAGCGCGTGATAAATGTTTGCGCAACTATTAATCCCGCACAGAGAACAATCCCCGCTGCTTTGTTCCATGGCGAGCTCTGCATTCCTTCCATCATACGGTTGATGCCAAACGCAACGATAAGGATTACTAACGGAAGTAGTGCGAGACAAAACAGCGGCATGCGCGCCGGAATCAGACTGTAAAATGCATACACAAACAGCAGAACGAAAATCAATCCCGTTTTAATTTCTCTGCGCACTTTTGACAGCGCAAATACTATCAGAGAACCTCCGGCAAACAGCGCAAACAGCAATCCGTTTTGTTTTGCCAATTCATTCAAGTGAAACCACCACGGTCCCGGATGACCCTGATCGTCGTTGAAATGAGAAGAGTAGTGACTCATCGCTACTGATGATTCCACCGGCCATTTTACTGAAGCATAAATGAACCACGGCGCTGCCACGAATACGCAAACAACAAAGGCTGCGATCAGATGCTTCCACTTCTTAAAGTCCACACGGTTGTCCTTGATGAATAGTAGTGCGATGCCCCAAGCTCCAAAAACCATCATTCCCGGCAACCACTTTGTAAGTACCGCAGCTCCTGCAAACACACCGACAAGAACAATCCACTTTCTCCTTGGTACGTTCATATATTCCAACCACGCCCAGAACGAGAAGCAAACGTATGCCGCGAACGTTACGTCGTTGTGATCTGTATTCAGGAATCCGCTTACCGTGTAAATCAGTATGCACGAGAATGTCATCAGCATTGCCGCGATAAATCCTGTTCGTTCATTCCCGACAATTTTTCCCATTCTGTAAATCGCGGGAATCATCAGCGTTGAAAGAAGCAGCGAAGGAATTCTGATCACCCAAAATTTTGCACCCAGCAATTTTATTGTAACGGCCATTTGCCAGAGAAACAAAGGAGGCTTGTGCAACCAAACATCAGTGTATGCCCAGCCGTCGGGATTAGTTGGCTGAAGCGGATGATCGACCAGCGTTGGCGTAAAAAAATGTTCCGCCATATTTTTCGCCACCAACGCGTGATATTGTTCGTCCCACTGGCTTACAAACGGATCGACCGTGATCATCACAACACGGAATAAAAATCCGGATGCGGTCAACGCCAGAAGCGCGAAGCCATACTTTTTGCGACCGAACAACATGATCGCCGCAAGTGCGAATAGTAGTCCGCCAGCAATGAAAATCCAGTCCCGATTGGTGAATTGAAATTCTGTCATGGAATTAATTCAAATATCCGAATAAAAGTGCTGAGCAAGTCACCTTCTGTTCAATCAGGATCGCCCGAATTTCCTTTATATATTTTATATATCTTTCCTCTGTGACCCGTCGCGCCCTGCTTATTCTCATTGGAGTTTTTCTGTCGGTGCTTTTGCCGGCACAAACGTCAAAGAACGACTCATTACTTGCAATCTGGCGCGATACGCTGAAGCCCGATACCATCCGCATAAAAGCGTTACACAAGGTAGCCTGGAGCACCATTCAGATCAATGCCGATTCTGCATTGGCAATGGCAAAAACGGAATATGATTTCGCAGTTAAAACGAAAAACAGAAAATACCAAGGTGCTGCTTTGGGTACAATGGGCGTGTGTTACGAAAAGAAAGGCGATTACCCGACTTCGTTGGAGAAGCATTTCCTCGCACTGGAAATACGTGAAGAATTGGGAGACAAATACGGACTGATTTCCTCTTACACCAACATCGGCATTGTTATGCGTCTCCAGAGTGAGTATGCCGAAGCGCTTCGATATTACAATATGACATTAGACTTGTGTCTTGAACTCAATGATACGACGCGCGAATCTATTGCGTATCTCAACATGGGTTCAGTTTATAATTCTATGGACAGCACAGACCAGGCGCTCGTTTACCTTAGGAAGGCACTTGTGTTGAAACAACTGATGGGAGATCAGTTCGGGATGGCGTTAACGCATGAAAATATCGGATCAACACTCCTGCTCCAAAAGAAAATATCAGAAGCTCTTCTGCATCTCGACACTGCGTTGCGCATCAGCATAGAGCTTGACAACAAATTAGGAATGGCCAGTGTTTACAGCAACATTGGTTTGGGTCAATTCGATCTGGGCCAATACGATTCTGCAGTATATTATTGCACCAAGGGATATGGCTACGCTATCGAGGTCTCTTCGCTCGACGACATCCAACACAATTGCCGATGTCTGTATATGGGCTATAATAAATTAGGCCAATATGAAAAGGCGTTGAAGTATTATGTTGAATTCATTGACGCGCGCGACACGCTCAACAATGAAGCACGTACCCGGGAAATCAATCGTCAGATGTTGCAATTCGACTACGACAAGAGAGTTGCCGCCGACAGTATTCAGGCTGTGGAAGACAAACGTGTTGTCGATATTAAATTTAAAGGAGAACAAAATCTGCGCTATGCCCTTTACGGCGGATTGGCACTCGTCCTGATTTTTACCGCGTTTCTTTTCAACCGTTTCCGTGTAACGCGGCAACAAAAAGCAATCATCGAAAATCAGAAAATCATAGTCGAAGAAAAACAGAAGGAAGTCATCGACAGTATCACATACGCGAAGCGATTACAGGATGCCATTTTGCCATCGGATAAACTTTGGAATGAACATCTACCGGATAGCTTTATATTTTATAAACCAAAGGATATTGTCGCGGGCGATTTTTATTTTCTCGAGCGTAAAGCCGATCTTCTGATTTTTGCTGCCGCTGATTGTACGGGTCACGGCGTGCCGGGCGCAATGATGAGCATGGTGTGCAGCAATGCACTCTCGCGTGCGCTGAAAGAATTTAATCTGACTGATCCCGGAAAAATTCTTGATAAAGTCAGAGAATTGGTTGTGGACACGTATGCGAAAAGTGAAAGCGAAGTGCTCGATGGAATGGATATTGCACTTTGTTGCTACAATCCGGTAACGCATCAGTTATCATGGGCCGGCGCCAACAACGCGCTATGGTATTGTGAATCTAATGCTACGGAGATGAAAATTATTCGCGCCGACAAGCAACCGATCGGGAAATCGGATAATCAGCAACCGTTCACAACGCATCATGTGCAGTTGCAGAAAGGCGATTGTCTTTATGTATTCACGGATGGATACGCGGATCAATTCGGTGGGGATTCAGGAAGCGGTGGAAACGGAAAGAAATTCACGCAGCGCAAATTCCGTGATTTACTGGTTTCAATTGCTTCAGAATCAACCGCAGCACAAAAAAATATCCTGAGTCAGAGATTAACCGCATGGCAAGGCAATCTGGAGCAGGTTGATGACATCTGTGTAATTGGCGTTCGGGTTTGAGATAAAGGGAACGCGGATTTTAATGCCCTTTGTTTTCAGGTCTTTCATCAGGATGACATAGGTAAATTGAAATTCTGAATATTGGATTTTATGAGATAGACTCAAACTTATCTCATAAGATCCAAAATCGGGGTGTGGAGTATTTGATGAACTCATCCTTGAAAGCCGTTAACACCAACGAAAAAAAGAAATCCGCGTTCATTTTTCAATCCTTGCTATGGCCATCATTCTCTTTGTAACTTTGCGCCATGAACGTACTTCTCCTCGGATCCGGCGGCCGTGAACATGCTTTCGCCTGGAAATTGACTCAGAGTCCATATTTATCGAAACTTTTTATTGCTCCTGGAAATGCAGGCACATCATTGCACGGAACAAACGTGGACATGAGCGCAACAGACTTTCCGAAAATAAAATCTTTCGTTCTCGAAAATGAAATTGAACTCGTTGTGGTCGGACCTGAAGATCCGTTGGTGAAAGGTGTTCACGATTTTTTCCTTGCAGATGATCACCTGAAAGATATTCCGGTAATCGGTCCGCAAAAACAAGGCGCTCAACTCGAAGGCAGTAAAGATTTCTCGAAGCGTTTTATGATCCGTCATGGCGTTCCAACCGCAGCTTACGAAACATTCACAAAAGACACGCTCGATGCAGGATTGAAATTCCTCGAAACACTTTCTCCACCTTACGTTCTCAAAGCCGACGGACTCGCAGCAGGAAAAGGCGTTCTTATTCCGCATACACTTGATGAAGCGAAAATAGAACTGACCGCAATGTTAGCCGATGCAAAATTCGGAGAAGCGAGCAGCAGCGTTGTCATCGAAGAATTTCTCAACGGAATTGAGCTTTCCGTTTTCGTTCTCACCGATGGAGTATCCTATAAGATTCTTCCGGCAGCTAAAGATTATAAACGCATTGGTGAAGGCGATACCGGATTGAACACCGGCGGAATGGGCGCAATTTCTCCTGTTCCGTTTGCAGACGAAGCTTATCTCAAGAAAGTAGAAGAACGCGTTGTGATTCCTACGATCGAAGGTTTGAAGAAAGACAACATTCCGTATTGCGGATTCATTTTCATCGGACTGATGAACGACAACGGCGATCCGAAAGTAATCGAGTACAACGTGCGCATGGGCGATCCGGAAACGGAAGTGGTATTGCCGCGTATTAAATCCGATTTACTCGAACTGTTTATCGCAGTAGGGAAGAAGCAGCTTTCATCTGTGGAAGTTGAAATCGATTCACGCACGGCAACAACGGTGATGATGGTCGCTGGCGGATATCCCGGCGATTATGAAAAAGGAAAAGTGATTTACGGTCTCGATAAAGTTTCGGGAGCGATGGCATTTCATGCAGGAACAAAATCATCCGGTGAAAGTGTTGTGAGCAACGGCGGACGCGTGCTTGCATTTACGGCGCTTGGCGATTCCATACGGGAAGCATTGGACGGATCATTTGCTGCTGCAAAAGCAGTTTCGTTTGAAGGATCTTACTACCGTAAAGATATCGGCCAGGATTTGTTGAAGCTCATTGGCGAGAAGGTTTAGTTCATCTCGTTTGTTCGATAACTTCTCCACTTGTACGATGCTGCGATACACTTAGCTGGTCGGTTATTTCCCATTCATTGTAAGTTGTAGTTTTACACCATGAGAAATTTCCTAGTGGCTTCCGTTTTGTTGCTGACTGCCTGTAGCGATGCTCCGGTTGAAAATCAGAACGACTCTGCTGCGGTTGATTCAATTGCTGTTATGACTGACACAACCTTAGCACGCCCGCAATCAACTATCCTGGATACTGTTGCACTCAAAAGTAAAACAACACTGATTCGTCAGGATTCTGCGATGATAGCAGACGCCATGGCAATATATTCTGCCGGTTGGATCATTTTGGACACGATGACTGGAGATCTGAATCGTGATGCATATGCCGACTTGTTGATGGTGCTGCAATTCGATGGAAAATTTGTTGCAGATGATGAACCTCGACCGTTATTAATATTTCTCGGCACTCCTTCTGGTAAACTGAAATTGTCCGAACAAAATGACAACATTGTGCTCTGTGAAGGGTGCGGTGGTGTTTTCGGGGACCCATACGAAGGACTCGCAATTAAGAATGGGTACTTTTCTGTGGAGCATTACGGGGGAAGCAACTGGCGATGGACGAAAATCATCACATTTAAATTCAGTGAAAAGGAAAACACATGGTTTCTCCACCGCGACGCAGGTGTGAGTTTCAATAGTGGCGATCCCGAAGGAACTGAAACCGAGATAGTGGATCACAAAGAAGACTACGGCAAATTGAAATTCGTTGACTACAATTACAATTAGAAATCGGCTGCTATTTTTCGCCTCAACATTCGTGTTGCTTCATTGCGCATGCGCTGATCAGGAACCTTCTGCTGTTGTCAATCACGATTCTATTCGGAAAGATTCTCTGTACAATGATTCGGTGCGGCGCGATTCAATCCGAACCGATTCTCTTTCGCGCATTCCAAGGAAACTTCCTGATAGTTCTTTTGTCCCGAATGGATACAAGATCAAGGATGTGGTCTTTGGCAATCTAAACCTGGATGCATTTACCGATGCAATAGTCGTGCTTCAACCCGAAGACGAAGAGTGGATGGACGAACGGGCGCGTCCCGTCTTCATACTAACAGGAGATTCGTCAGGATCATATCGGGTGGCACTACGTAACAATCATCTCACCTGTCCAAAAGTAAATGGACAAATGTTCGGTGAGCCTTACAACGGAATTGAAATTGATTCCGGTACTTTCATCGTGAAACATTATGGAGGAAGTCGTTTCCGTTGGACGTACGATTACGTATTTGAATATGACCCGGAAAAAAGCACTTGGTTTTACACGGCAAACTATGCAAGTGCTGGCGATATGCTCGGTGAAATGAATGATCTGGATTCTATGGGACAATGCATTCCCTACGATCGCGATACTTTGGTTCTGAAACGAAAGATTGACATCCGGAAGTTTGATGTAACGGAAGCGCCAATCGCCGAGCTGGACTGGTGATTAATTTATAAATTACATCATGAAGTACACCAACGAAATCATCATCAATCAACCCGCCTCAAAAGTCATTGAGCTTTTTGATAATCCAGACAACATGAAAAAGTGGATGGAAGGATTGATCAGCTTCGAACACATCAGCGGAGTTCCGGGACAGCCCGGTGCGAAATCGAAACTGAAGTTCAAAAACAAGAATCGTGAAATGGAGATGATTGAAACGGTAACCGTGCGTGACCTTCCGCGGGAGTTTTCCGGGATTTACGAAGCAAAGGGAGTTTGGAATCTCAATAAAAATTTCTTCCACGGAATGCCGGACAACAAAACAAAATGGGTTGCCGAGACAGAATTTAAGTTCACCGGGTTTCTGATGAAAGTGATGGCGGCGCTGATGCCCGGTGCTTTCAAAAAGCAATCGTATAAGTTCATGCTGAATTTCAAATCCTTCGCAGAAGAAACAGCACAACCATGAGAGCCCTTTTTTTCTCCGCGCCGCCACTTTTTCTCCGCGTCTCCGCGATATAAAAAAGGGCGATCATTTCTGATCGCCCCATATAAAGATGTATTCGCCTGCTTATTTAAGTGTGCCGTTTGCTTCAGCCTGCTTATTGTACTTATGTTGAACATAAATCCACGCTGCTGTTGCAACGAATCCAACAACGATCAGAACTTTGTTTGGCGAAGTATTCTCATACGCCCACTCTAAACCTTCAAAGCAGGTGTAACAGAAGTCACCAACGCTCCACCAAAATCCTTCGTGCTGAATCATAAGTCAATGTTTTTTTGTGCGACCCAAAATTACAAATTCAAATCAATCCACAATGCCTTAACTTTGGAAAAACCCGCCTTTTTGTGGTAATATCTCCGGTACGCCAGCATTCTCCCTTAGCTCTGATCATTATTCCGCTACTGGCTATAGTGTTGTGGATACCTGCTTTCCTCCATCCTTCTCCTCCGATCAGCCAGGTCGAAATGCCCCTTTATTCTTTTGCCGACTTATTCTTCCGCAATCACGAAACGCTTGCATTAATTATTGGACTCGTCCTTTTACTCGCAGAAGCATTCCTCCTGAATTTCGTTCTTCAGCATCACCAGGTCATCATCAAAAAAAACTGGATGCCAGCGCTGCTCGTTGTAGTGTTCGGTTCGTGTTCACCTGGATTACTCTGGCCAGGCCCGCAACAGTTTGCAGGTCTGCTGTTGATTCTCGTGCTCCACGTTTTACTCGGAACGTATCGACAGGATAAAGCATTCGGATCTGTTTTCAATTGCGGACTGCTCATTGGTCTCGCCGGACAGATTTACCTGCCATCATTGAGTTTCCTCGTCTTCGGATTGATCGGCATCATCATGCTTCGTCCATTCATCTGGCGCGAATGGATCATGCTCATCATGGGCGTGCTCATTCCGTTTATTTATGGCGGAGTCTGGTACTACTGGAACGACACGTACAGCGAAATCACGAAACGTGTAATCACCGATCCGATTGTCAACCGCAGTTTTTTCCTCAAGCTCGATTCCGCCGATTATTTTCTCGCCGGAACAACACTCGTGATTCTTTTTGTTTCCGCAGGACGACTCGTCAGCGGATCACTCACATCAACCCTGAAAACAAAAAAGGGAATTTCCGTAATGATCTGGTTCACGTTTTTCGCATTTCTCGCGGTGTTGCCCGCTCAGAATTTCGGTGTAGGTACTTTTCGTTTCGTGATCTATCCGTTCGCATTCTTCGCATCCAATTACTTCCTCAACGCCCGCCGTTCCTGGATCGCCGAAGTGATTTTCACCCTTCTTCTGGCAGGAATCGGTGTTTCGTATCTTATCGAGTCGGGTTTCACTATGTAAACGCCAATCCCGATAGTTATCGACAGCCGTGTGCGCAACATTTACTCGATTCTATCCGCTGCTAATACCAAACGCAATCGGCATATTGGCACATCGGCATATCAGTTCGTAGTGCTGTGGTAAGGACAAATTGACCACTTGCCTGTTAACACTAAGTGTAAAATTTACCACATGAGCTCCCGTCTCCCAACTCCCATCTCCCATCTATTCCGTATTTTTGCACTATGAAATTCGGCGTTGTAATTTTCCCTGGCTCAAATTGCGATCAGGATATGATCTATGTTCTTGGAACCATCATGGGACAGGAAGTAGTGGAACTCTGGCACAAAGACCACGATTTGAAAGGCGTTGATTGCGTTGTCCTTCCGGGAGGATTCTCTTATGGAGATTATCTCCGTTCTGGTGCAATTGCACGTTTTTCTCCTATCATGAATGAAGTAATCGAATTCGCAGGAAAAGGCGGATACGTTTTCGGTGTGTGCAACGGATTCCAGGTGCTGTGCGAAGCAGGATTGCTTCCCGGCGCATTGCTGAACAACACAGAACGTAAATTCAACTGCAGCAATGTGTTCATCAAAGCACAGACAAACGATACGGTGCTCACTTCAAAAGTTCCGACAAGCAAAGCATTGAAAATTCCGATTGCTCACGGAGAAGGTCGCTTCTACGCCGATGAAAAAACATTGCGCGAAATGAATGCGAACAACCAGATTCTCTTCCGCTATTGCGATGAAAAAGGTGAAATCACTCCGGAGTCGAATCCAAACGGAGCAACTGAAAACATCGCCGGCGTGTGTAACGCAGGAAGAAATGTTTTCGGAATGATGCCACACCCTGAACGCGCTTCTGATCCCGAATTGTCCAATACCGACGGAAAAGTGCTGTTCCAATCACTCGTTAGCCTTGTACACGCATAGTTTGGGCGGGTAAGAAATTTGAGGGCTGTTTTCTAAGTGAAGGCAGCCCTTTTTTTCGGTCGATGTATAAGTATGATTTGTCGAATACTTGTTTGTTTCCGGGAGGGATCTTCTCAACTTTTGTTCAGCAAACCAAGGGTGCAAACCCGTCAAACACCTGCACATGAAAAAACTTTTTACATCCTTAACAATTCTGTGTCTTACTTCAGTTGCTGTTTTCGCACAGCAGCCTGAAATCGGAACACCCGCTTACCAGCAATGGTTGAATTCGCAGAACACGCAAACACAACGCGCAGCCGGACCAACTGTTCAACCACTGAACGGTAGCGATACGTTGACCATGACGTATTCAAACACCGCTTGCGGATTGAATTACAGTCTTACATCAGTTCGTCTCGGACAACGTTTCGCTCCTATTGGTCTTGCTCAACCTGCACCAATGAACGTAAACTCAATGCCTTCTTGCGGACAAGTTCTTCAGGCGTATCTCTATACTGAAGCATTGGGTATGACTCCGTCGATCACCGCAATACTTACAGATCCATCCAACAACACAACTAACGTTCCGATGACTTTGATCGGAAGCTCACTTGACGTTTGTTGGGGAATGGGCGGGACACATGTCTGGCGCGCAGACGTTACAAGTCTCGTTACTGGTGGTGGAACATATACGATCAGCGGACTGCCAACAGCTGTCGCTCCTGGCCCGAGTGCGGTCGATGTTGAAGGTGCAACACTGCTCATCATCTATGCTGATCCAACAGCATCTTATACTGGTTCAATTCAGATTGATGACGGATGTCACACCGTGCAAGGTGGAAACCTCGCGCATACAATGAGTGGATTTAATGCCTGTGCAAATTCTACTGCAGGTTCAGCATTTATGTTGTGCGGCGATATGCAAATGATGGGTTACACTATTACGATGAACGGAGCAGGTGCAGTTCAGCCGCAGTGGGATTGGTGGAACGAAATTTCAACATCGACTAGTGTAGTAGCTGGACAGAATTTGTGCGCCTACACGATGGCTTCCGGAAGTGATTGTTACACGCTTGGTGTAGCAGGATTGTATTTCCAGACAAACTGTAATTCATGTACTCCTCAACAAGTTGGTCTTGCAGTCTCTGCAACCGGAACTTCTGCTACTTGCGGAAATAACGGTACTGCAACAGCAACTGCAAGTGGTGGTAATGGCAACTATACTTACATGTGGGTGCCTGGCAACCAAACAACAGCAACAGCAACAGGACTCGCTGGCGGAACTTACACTGTATTTGTAACAGATGGTACAACTTGTGGATCCGCTACAGTTACAATTGCGAATACTTCAATGTCTGTAACTGCAACATCGGTTGGTTCAAGCTGTCTGTCGTCAACAGGAAGCGCAACTGTTTCTGTAACGGGTGGAACAGCTCCTTATACTTACGCGTGGTCTCCATCAGGCGGAAACGCAGCAACTGCAACAGGACTTGCACCGGGAAATTATACCTGTACAATTACCGATGCAACATCGTGCAGCACAACAGTGACTGTTAACATTGCAAATGCGAATCAGTTGTTTGCATACGTGTATGCATATCCTGATAGCTGTCCTTCGCCAACCGGAAGCGCGTACGTATGGACGTCAGGCGGAAATGCTCCTTTCACTTATTTGTGGTCGAACGGTAACACAACAAACAACCCAACGAACTTAGCTCCGGGAATCTATTGCTGTACTGTTACAGATGCTGCAGGTTGTACTGCTACTGCGTGCGATACGGTTACTTCAGTTCCAAGTAATTTCTCTCACGGTACGAATATGTTTGCGTACGTGGCATGCGGTGATTCCGCAATGTTGACTGCGTGGAGCAGCGATCCAACTTCTACGTTCAGCTGGTCTCCGGCGAACCTCTGCAACACTCCAACACTCGACTCAACGTATGCACATCCAACACAACCGTTCTCTGTGTTCTACGTTACAATCACTGGTTCTTGCGGTACTGCAGTTGACAGTGTGTGGGTTTTCACAGACAGCCTGAACTGGTACAACGAACAGATTTGTTTTGTTACTGTCGATACACAAGCTAACCGTGTTCTCCTCACGTGGGAACGAGCGAATTCGCCTTCATCAGGATCGTATAATATTTACCGCGAGACAGCAGTGACGGGTGTGTACGCCTTGATTGCGACACAGCCGATTTCTCAGTTCACGACTTATCTTGATGTGGCATCAAATCCGCTTGTGCAACCTTATCGCTATCAGATCACAACTACTGATGCGTGCGGAAATGAATCGGACACTAGCTGGCATCACCGCAGTATCCATTTGCAGGCAAGTGCATCACCGTTTGGTGGATGGAATCTTTTCTGGACAGCATACGAAGGTTTGCCGATCGCGACGTACAACATTTATCGTGGCACAACCATTTCCAACATGACCTTGCTCACGCAGGTTTCAGGAACGGTATTTACCTATACAGATCTTACTGCTCCTGCTGGTCCGGTTTGGTACATGATCGAAGCTGTTCACCCGAACGGCGGATGCAGTCCTTCACGTTGGGCTAATCCAGGAAACATTAATCCAACAGAAGCCGGCGCGATGTTGTCGAACCTTCATTACGCAGATCCAACAGGTATCAACAACAATGCAGCTGTACAGAGCACACTCACAGTTTCTCCGAATCCAGGAAACGGAATCTTCGTACTGAATTGCAATCTGGCTTCAAGCGAGGACGTGAATGTTACAATCACCGATGCACTTGGTCGCGTTGTGTACACGAACATGCAGGCAAGCAATGGTTCATCTTTCCGAATGGAAATGGATCTTTCTTCACTCGCAGCAGGCATGTACAATGTGCACGTGAGTAACGGCGCAAGCGAAGGAGTAACGAAGCTTGTGATCACGCAATAAACAACGCATAATTTCATTGAAAAGGCGCACCAGTAGTGCGCCTTTTCTTTTTTCATTCTCCGTGTGGATGAAAAGCGTAAATTGTATTGGCAAATTACCCCACAATGAAAAAACATTTACTAAACATTCTGTTTGCAGTATCACTCATCTCTACCTGCGGATTACAAGCT
>CAYUTR010000066.1:0-15752 GCA_964447465.1 uncultured Chryseobacterium sp. | reverse complement strand
CTTGATCCGGAAAGCATTGCGGAAATCGAGCCGTTGATTCCTGAAGTGAGTTCAACTCCACTTGATTCACTGAAGCTCGAAGACTTCGAAAAGAAAGGACTCCTCGTTTGGGTGAATCTCGAAGACGAATACGTTGCGCACGTTGAGAAGAATTTCGATCTCGATGCTATCCGCAAATCGAAACTGAATCTTGGTTACGATGCGATGTATGGCGCAGGACAAAATGTAGTGCGTCGATTATTTCCGGATGCAACACTTTTGCACTGCGACTACAATCCTTCGTTCGACGGACAAGCGCCAGAACCAATTCTACGCAACCTTGAAGAATTCGCTGAGCTGATTCGTATTGCAGGCGATATCGATTGCGGACTTGCAACTGATGGCGATGCCGATCGCATCGGACTCTTCGACAACAAAGGAAATTTCATTGACTCACATCATATCATTCTTCTGCTCATTCACTATCTCGTGAAGTACAAGAAGATGAGCGGAAAGGTTTGTACTGCATTCAGCACAACTGTCCGCATCAAAAACATGTGCGCACATTATGGATTGGAATTGGAGACGGTGAAAATCGGATTCAAATACATCTGCGGTATCATGGTGAAAGAAGATGTACTCGTTGGTGGAGAAGAATCGGGTGGCATTGCGATCAAAGGGCACATTCCGGAGCGCGATGGAATCTGGATGGGACTTGTGATCTGGGAATTCATGGCGAAGAGCGGAAAATCGCTCAAGCAATTGATTGACGAAGTTTACGAAATCACAGGACCTTTCTCGTTCGAACGAATTGATCTTCATCTCGACGAAGACGTGAAGAATAGAGTAGTGGCGGATGTGAAAGCGGGGAAGTTCAAAAAGTTCGGTAAGTACAATGTAGAACGCGTGGAAGATCTCGACGGATGGAAGTTTTTCATCAACGACAAAACATGGGTAATGATTCGCGCGAGCGGAACGGAACCTGTCCTGCGTACGTATGCGGAAGCGGATAGTCGTGAGGAAGCGTTTTCTATACTCGAAGCCACCCGGAAGACGCTGTTAGGGTAAGACCGCCTGTATATTTTTAGCCGCTGATTACGCTGATGGCGCAGATTTGAAATTATTTTGTGCGGGGGTGAAAAAATAATTTTAAAGTGATCTGCACTCGCAAATAATAAAATGGCGATGAAAAAACTTGCGGCACTTGTTTTATTCTCTGGAATTCTCGGCAGTTCACTGCTTTATTCACAACGTTATTTTTCTCCGATAGATTTTCTCTCAGAACCGGCCGCGAAACTGGTTTGTCTGTCTCATGGTGGTGCTTATCCGAATGTAAAGCATTTCGACAAGGTTGAACTTGGATTCAATCTGCCCGCATTTCTCAGTGAAGCTGTTGAACAAGGTCTGGAAAGCGGCAAAGGAATAAATCCGTTTGATCCGGAACAGATAAATGTGGTTGCGGTTTTTTCGTCCGGCGATATAACTGATACAGTTTTTGGTTTTTACTATCAGGATTTCATCCGGGATGAATCTGCCATCAAAGCAGTGTTTGAAAACTGTCCGGAAGCAAAATGGACTGGAAAGGTTACTGATTACAATTGGAGAGTTCGGTTTTCTCCTCCGGCAACCGGTGAATGGTCGGTAACGGTTTTTATTGACGTTCCGGCGATCAGTGCATTACCCTACAAAACAGAACGCTTTCGCTTTTTCGTAGATAGTTCAGAAAAGAACAAAGGCTTCCTCGCAATCGGAAGTGACGGTCGGCATTTTATTTACTCTGGAACGCATCAATCGTTTTTCTCATTGGGACAAGATATAGCATGGCCGGATGGAAATCGTTTTCGTGGTGCAGTAAATCCAGCGTATCCGAATCTTGTTGCCGGCGGTTTCTTAGACATTCAGGACTGGACGATGAATCTCGCGGATAACGGAGGAAATATGATTCGCGTAGTGAACGTTCCGTGGTCGTACGAATTGGAATGGGACACAGTTGGAAAATATGATATGGCTCGTGCGTGGGAATTGGATTCGCTTTTCTCTACTTGCGAGATGAGTAATGTGAAAATGTTATTCTGCCTCGAACACGGTACTTACACATTGCCGGCTTGGTATGAGGAACATTTAACGTGGGAGAAGCACCCCTATCACCGGTTTATTCCTGGAGTTCAGATGCCGGAAGATTTCCTAACGGATTCCATCGCGCGAAAAGCATACAAGAAGAAGCTCCACTACTTTCTTGCTCGTTGGGGTTATTCCACCAGCCTCGGCATTGTTCAGATACTAAGTGAAATGGAACACTGGACATTGCGCGGACCCAAAGTTGAGCTCAAGGATAACCGCGATGCACAACGAAAGTTTCTTGACTGGCACAATGAAATGCTTTCTTACATCAAGGAGGAGGTTTCGTATCGTCCAATGGTTACATCTACATCGTACGGAGCGCCGCCACGCGATTACGCGATCAATTCATTCAGCTCGCCCTTTTGCGATGTTGTGTGCCCACGTCATTGTTATTTCACAGAACGGCACGACAACTTGATCCGTTGGGAGGAAGTAAACACGGCGAATCTGTTTGAGAAAGGAATTCACGGATTGTTTCCGAAGAAAGCAGCGCTGATTGATGAAATGGGTTTCGGTTCGCTTGTGGGTGATCCAAATGACATTGATGCGTGCGATGATGTTACGTATCACAATTCGCTTTGGGCAACTTCATTTTCCGGAACGGCAGGAGCCGGACTTTACTGGTGGAGATGGGGTAGTAATGAGTATCGCGAACAGAATTTTCCAGCGCTGGCTGCTTTTTTTAGTGAAGTGGACTTTGAAAAATATTCTTTCACGAAACCGGGACATTGGGAAGATGCTTCACGACCTTCGAAAGTGCAGATTGAAACATTTTATGTTACATCAGCAGACGCTAAACGTTCACGTTGCATGGGTTGGGTGCACAACGCTTCTTACTGGTGGGGAAATATTTCTCAGAACTGTACCGACAGGAGTGGTAAATCAACGCTTATCAATTCAAAGACCGGAGATGATGAAGATATTTCGACGCCAACCGAATTGAACGCCGGAACGAAGTTTGAAATTCATGATCTCGCGGGTAACGCGGAATATTTGCTGACATGGTATTCTACGAGAGAATCAGGAGGAGAAGTCAATTCAGAAAAAATCCGAACGAATGTTTTTGGGACTGCGAAGATTTTGTGGCCGGGGAAGAGTGGTGATTGGGCGTACAAGATGGAACGGCAGTAGTCTGGAGCGAAAAGGCGTATTTGTCACTTCGAGCGCAGTCGAGAAGTTATCTGGAGGAACTAGGTTGCTAGCGCTTCTATACGCGTGAATCGACTACTTAGCTAATTTTTTCGTTTTTAGATCTTCGAAACTGATTACTTCCCTTTAATTAAGATCGTTTGGTGCTTTTAATTCTGTCAAGATCTGTCCGCAAACCGGCCGATTTGTCGGGCCACAAAAAATAAGTTCCTACAAAATGAGCTTTTAGCCATTCATCATCCAAATACTGTTTGAAAATTTCAACCCGAGATAATCTCTGTGCAATATCAAATGTATCTTGAATTTTGGGTCTAACTATATCATCAAATATTGGCGTGTCCGTCAGAACGGCATCGATATATGTGAACATTGTAAGGAGTTGTTGAATGTGATACGCGCCTTGCCCGGTTATTCTTAATTTAATTTTTGAATTGTCAATTTCAATACGACTGCCTTTGATTGAAGTTTCTAGCAGTTTTTTGCTGTAACAATAGTCAACATACACGTCAATTTGATCAGCTGTAAATCCGTGTCCCTGCAAATGGGAATAAACGTCATTTATTTCCGCAAAACCATCTGTCTTATGTGTACTGCTATGCTGTAGATATCCTAGTAGTAGTGGTGTTAGAAAATGCTCTCGAGAATCTCCGGAATGAACATCCAGAATATTTGCAATGAAGGATCTGTTGGGATTGTAGTGTGCCGAATCACCATACATTACAGCACGAACCAATTCGTGAAGTGGAACTTGGTAGGCACCAGTCTCCTCGATTATTTTAAGTATTTTCTTTGTATCAACGTGTCCACTGCCAAAGAATATCTTGAGTATTTCAATTGCCTGACGAATGTTGCCATTGGTGATATTTTCAATAAAACCAAGCAAGCTTCTGTTTTTTTGTAAAGAATTGATAAATGATTCGATCAGTTTGTCAAGGTTACTGAATGTAGTATTGTTGGATAGGATACTTAATTTAATTTCACCTTGAGTGATTTTTCGCGCAAAAACCAACCGCTTACTCAGGACATCATCAATGCGTGGAGGAGCAATGGTAAATGCTTTTGTGTGATATCCGCTTAATGCTCCTTCTTCTTTCTTGGCTCGGTGAAATGTTTCCGGACGTAGGGTCAAGAATACCAACGCGGGCCAATTGGAAGCAAATTCATTCGCTATTAGAAAAGCAAGTTCTTGATCTGGATCATTCCGTTGATCACAATTGTCAACGAAGATTACAATTTGTTTATTTTGTCCTTTCGCTAGGTGGATGAGTGATCTGCGCAAGTGCTCCGCTTGATCTTCAAGTTTTTCAGTTAAAAAAAGAATTTCTTTTGAAATTGCTTCAGAATTATTTGTTTCGTAAAGGCGCTTCACATAGACGCTGTTCTTGAAAGTTTCAAGATCTTTGAAATAGCAGTGTCGCACGAAGTCATCGCCTTCCACGTCGACTTTGAAGTCCTCCTTTAATTGACGTTTAAGTTCATTGAGTATTGCAGAACGAATGTTCATGCTCAAAATGACTTGAGATCCAAGATCAATTTTGAATGTTAATGTCTTCTGAAATATGACCTCAGCTTCTACTTTCGTAAGGTTCTCAATAAATGTGCTCTTCCCGACACCAACATCTCCTAATAGTAAAATTGGACGTTTGCTTAGACTTCCACTGAGGATATCAGTTAACTCATGACTCAGCCCCTTTTTTTCTGTTACAGGAACAGTATTAGGTTTAACGTCATTGTCACCGAATACGTAATCATATCTGGTTTTAAGAATATTTTTACTGATTAAAGCGTAGTCGGATAACGCTCCACTCTTACAATAACATTCCTCCAGAAACTGCTTTTCAATTGATTTGTGTTTAATGATATCCTCCAACACAAGATCACTGAGTATATTCATTTCATTCTGAAAGGCATTTCGGTTTTTTACACCAGGAAAGCCGTTGATGGAAGCTGAAAGCTTAGGTGGCAGCGTAATTTTTGAATCTCCAACTAGGTGATTAAGAAGAGTCTTGTTTTGAATGCCAAGCTTCGATAAATTATTCCGCTCTTATGCCCCATCTGGTTTAGGAAACTATTTGAAAAGCGCAACTTTTATTTAAGCTAACGTTGGATTCAATCTCGCCCACGTTGTGTTCAGTTCATTCACCATTTTTGCATTGCTTAAAAAGTACTTGAGGTCCTTCATAACATTTGAAGGAATAGAGTTGTTCCCCTTCTGTTCGAGCACATTCCCCTCAAAATCGAGTTTGCAATGAATGTTCGCTTCGTTATTATCTAAGTGAAAATGTTTTTTGCCATCAATTAGATGGTCATTAGAATAGACATTGAACTTATACCCAAAACGAGCTTTCCATTCTTTAACCTGGACAAAGCTCTCATATCGTCTGCCCTTTTCTAATTGCTCATGTGTAAGTCCCTTGCTAGTTTGAAACAGCAAATCATCAAAGTACCTGTCAATTCCATACTCCTCACTCATACATGCTAATTTACAGACTATTAGTTTGCGGAGTTGGCTTCGCGTAAATGTAAACCAACTGAAATTGCTCGTTTTGTTCGAGAAGCAACACACCATTATCAAGTTGCCAGATACGCCCATCCCATGCACTTTCTTGCATTAGCGGCCATTCCACATCCCATTCGAGTTTAGCCTTACCATTGTAGTCCTTACCAAGCATGTCCACCAAGTGATTAACCAAGAATTCAATTTCCTTATAGCAGGTGAACTTGCTGTACTCTCGTCCACTGGACTTAAATGTGCATGCGAGTTTATTCTCACTGTAATCAGAGTATTCCACCACATTGAACATGTGAATGGTAGTTGGTTTAATGTGACATTGAAGCGTACCATTAGACAACTGTAATATATTGCCAGCTTCTATTCCACGAAGTGCGGCATCCTTCAGGTTCGAGATGAATTCTGCAATCGTAGTTTCAATCTTTGGAATGACAGAATCAAACTGCTCCACAAATTCCTGTGGAGTCAATACCAAAGCTTCAATCTTTTCATCTGTATAAACCGCCCTTGCTTTTGCCAACGAATGTTTATCAGCAGTCACGAATACATCGCAATGTGCTGCATAGAACGCATGCATCGAATCGTTGGTCATATTCTCATAGTTGTTCTTTGCAGTTAATTTTTCTGGATGAAATGCAAACATATCCAGTTGAGAATACTTCATCATGAAGCGGTCATAATCCGAGTTCTTCGTTCGCGACGAAGAGTTTCCATCTTCCACATGCTTGCTAAATGATTTTCCAAGTAGAGTTCCAGGTAAGAGTTTATCCAATTGCTCAATAGCGTCCGAACCGAAATTGGAAATACGTTTGGGTTCCAGTTCCAAACCCTTGTGAAGAAAATTGCGCAGTGATTTGTACTCTTTCGGATTCTTAAACATTTTATCGTAGTATTCTGCGAACCCTGTAATGAGTTCCATCATACTGATAGGTTTATCAGGTATTGGAAAGTTGATTCCATGTTCCTTTAATTCTTTCGCAGTTGTTTCGGAAAATGGAACCATAGTTGTCTCCAACTGCCTAATCAATGGTTGCATAAGGGCTTGCCCCTGTTCATCCATGTCATTAACCATCTTCCTGAAATCCATCATTTCAGCTAAAGGCTGATTGTGACTATCTTTTATTGAATCGAAGTACGCTTCGGCTGGACCTATCATTGGCTTCACGGCTTCATCACCCCAATAGTGAACGAACATCTGATTCTGAGAAAACTCTGAAATGAAACCTAAGTCCTTGTAGATAAATTCATTTTTTCCTACCGAATCATCCCAGCCTTTCATT
The DNA here is from genome assembly GCA_964447465.1 of uncultured Chryseobacterium sp. Taxonomy (GTDB): domain Bacteria; phylum Bacteroidota; class Bacteroidia; order Palsa-965; family Palsa-965. The sequence goes on along the minus strand of CAYUTR010000066.1, from coordinate 8,711 downwards.
AGGTCACTAACATGACCAGCGGAATATGGCATGAGCGCATACTTTTTCAGTGCTTCAACTTTGGAGGCTAATGAAATGAATGGTTCCGTTTTGGGATTCTTCAGCTGCGTAAGAACATTCCAATCAAAATAAATGCGCATAATGACAATTGTAATCTATAACCGTAAATAATATTGAATCTGATAGATATTCTAAAGGTAAAATGAGTTCCAATACGACCCGTAAAAGACTAAGAATCTTAGTCAGCTGTTAAAAAATGGTTGTTGATGGCCTTTTTTCAACATTTACGACTGGATTGGGCGATGGTCTTGTTTTCGCTTTTCCGTTTTTGTAACTTTCGTATTGAGGAATAACCTAAACGATTCTCTATGCAAACTAGAACTGCTCCCCAGTTTCAGTCTTACACGGCCACGAAGCCAGTAGTGGTGAAGCTGAATACTCCTGATGGTATAATTGATGTCTTTGAGTCCGAAGAAACAGGACGTGTTGTTACCAGAAAGAAAATTGACACTGTAAGCAACGTATATCATCCTGGCATTGGCCTTGGCCGAGATTCGCAAGACCGTTTATGGGTGGCTCACAACCATTACCAAAAGAAAAGACCTACAATTGATTTAGGCACCGTCTATGCGAAGGGGCAAGATGTGACGTATGATAATCGCGATGTGATTCATTCACGTAAGGATGTTGCGCAACGTGCGGTTGATGAAGTAATGAAAGGGAAGTCGTATGACAAGTTTTCTTACAATTGTCAAACGTTTGTAAACGTTGTTGTGCAAGGAAAGAAGAAGTCTGAAGCAGTTGATGACTGGTCTAATGGACTCATGATTGGCGGTACCATCGTTGGTCTCCTCGGTCTGTTGGCTGGTAACAAAGCCGTGGCCATTGGAGGATTTGGGGTCGCAGCAATTGCAGGTGGTGTAAAAATTTACAGTCGTGCTGACTGGGGCGATGAGTACTAACAGTTCTGTCCGCACAAAGTATACCGTATGAACCACAAGAAGAAGTTAGTAGAATTGTACGATAAGGTTGGCGGAGTTAGTGCTGCTTGGATTGAAACATTTCAGAACGTCACGCGTGTTCCAACGCAACCGTTGACATCTGCAGAGGTGGATAGCATTGTGAAAGACCTGGATGACATGGCGGATTGGGAATATGACATTGCGGATGTACGCGCAATAGAAAAATTTGAAAGGGATGTTCAATCAGAGCTGACTCAAAAACTTGATAAGTTGGAGAAAATGATTGACGAATTGAAGAGTCCTAAGCAGCAGGAAAAAATAAAATCTGAAATCGAACTTCTACTTGAAGCTGTCGAGCATTGTTATATCACTCTTGGTAGTAATTATATGTGGTATGGTGACAGGTACTATGAATTGACCGCCGAGTAATTTAGGTCTTGATTCCAAACCATTCCAGGACCTTAAAGATTGCTAATAACACTGCCAATATCGCCCCGATTCTTGTCAGCCATTCCCACATTTTTCTTTTCCTCACCTTCTTAGATTCGTGCTTTTTCCAAATCTCGAAAATTGCCCAATTCCTTCCATAATCCGAGAAATTCATAATCCGAAAATCTCGCACATCGTTAAAATTAAAAAGTGTTGGCAGCATTCCGCCACGAAGAGCTTTTCCTACTTGTCCATCTAGATAATAGTACAGTTGAGTTTTGTTTGCATCATACTCTTGCTGTAATTTCTTAAGCTCCTCTGCCTTCGCCGTATTTAGTTGGGCCAGCTGTTCAGAGGTGTATGATTTTTCCTGAATATTCTTGTTCAAAAAATATTCGAAATCCAATTTGACAAGTTTTCTTCGCAGGTCCTCCGTTAATTCCATTTCGTAGCTCATATTTTGGTGCTGTTGGCGTTTTCTGGCTTGGATTATTTAGGACCGAACTTATATTCTTTTTTCTTGTCTTGAAAGAAAAAGTTCATCCCTGCACATGCAAAGAACCATTGCAACCAAGCATCAAATCCGGCATTCGTTCCCCAGTGGTCATAAAGCCAATAAAAGGCGTAGATATTGAACGATATGATGTACAATCTTCCCAATGTTCGTTGAGCACGAGGATGCATTTCGTTGTATTTCTTTAAGAAGTCTGATTTGAATGCGTTCATGAGTTGCGATTTGAAAGAAAATGTATTGGACTGGTGGAATAAAATAAAGAAGAAAGCTTAATTAATCATGATTTTCGTGACCAAGGCTTTCGTTTTTTGGAATTCACTTTATTTTAGACAAAAAATAATCTATTTATGAAGACAGAACTTATAACAATCACAGAAGAAATGACAGGCAATACGGCATTGGCTGAAGCGTTAAACAAAAATCTTGAAGCCTTAAATGAAACGGCAGAAAAGAGAGAAAAACTTATCCTCGGAAGGATTAGTGAGGTTCAGCGCGACCTGAAAACCTTGAAAGATGACGTGACGGAATTCAAGCGTGACGTGAACGAGTTTAGACGTGACATGACCGAATTCAAGCGCGACATGAACGAGTTTAAAGCGGATACAAAAGAAAACTTCAAAAAAGTTGAGAAAGGTATTTCCGTTATCATGAATCACTTTGGTATAGACCCCAATTTGCTAACTGAGAAGGAATAGTTTTTTACTTGTCGCAAATTGTTCGAATGGCCATGTCTGCCAGGTGATACGCGAAGAAAAATATCCCGCCCCACATCAAAGAATATCTCTGATGTTTTCGGTGTCTTGCCCCCTTTCGTGAATGGGACTCCAATCTTTCTCCCAGTTCGTGTAATATCGCAAGAGAAGGAAGAGTTTTATTAATCTCTGCTTCTTCAAGATGTTTTAACTGACTTACGTTATTCGCTACGGCTAATTCAGCGCTTTCAACATGTTTAATACCACTATAGAAACTATACACCCATAAGAGAACAGCTATGCCCAATGGAATCTGGCTGTAGTGTAGTTCATCACCATCGGTAAGTTTAATCGTGAATGCGATTGCCGCAGCTGCAATCGCCAGCATGTAGTAAGCAAATTTTTCTTGTGATGCTCTATTCGCAGAATAAAGCATATGTAATCTGTCTGGCGGCATATTAGGTAATTATAATGATGGCAATGTCACTGTGAATTCGATTAATTGCTTTTCGCATGCTGTCATGATATTCTGCTGTGCGAATTTTTGGAGCATTGTTCTTTTTCGTTTTCTCGTAATATGATTCTGTATACTTCAATTCCTTACCCATGCTGTGTCCCAATGCGCCGACAACTCTTATAGCTCTAGCTTTCGTTTCTTCGTTCGTTGACTTGGCAAGCTCATTGATTAAATCAAATATTTCTTGAGCCTCATGCTGCAATGAGTAAGGACTTTTCTCATGATAATCGAACTGACTTATTTCCTCCCATTTATCCTTGATATCTCCTATTACTTCGTCATCAGTCCTGATGGGTTTAGCTAGTTCTTCAAGTATTCCTTCATATTCGACCACAGCTCTTTCCAATATCTTATTTGTCAAACCATAAACTTCTGTTGGTGATGCAGGTGCAGTAAGTTTGTTCTTCACGTAGTGTCTGTCGAAGAATACGCCGACGATACACTTCTTGTTGCCCTCACTGAATTTTATCGAGTAGCTCGATTCAGGTACACTCTGAACTGGAAAACGCTCCACAAGATTCACAACCAGTACTTCCAAACCAGGGAACTTATCTGCAAACTGCTGCGCCAAGAGATGCAGGTCCGCAGTATACGCTATGTTCTTAATGAACCCGTTTGGGTTAAACTGTATTTCCATAATGGCAAAGATTACAGCGAATTGAATGCGTCTATGATGACAGTATATGGTGTGCTATTATCGAAACGATACAGAACCTTTCCATTAATGTTTCTGTCATGAAGCTCTATTTGTCCAAGCGAGTGCTCGTATCTCATAAGATACGTTTTCCCATTAACCCGAAACCAAATCATGTTTTTGGTCTCACCATCATACTCTTTAACTTCAATATCGCCTCCAGTTTTCCAGATGACGGCTCCCAACAACGTAAGAGCAACACCGTTTACAGCTCCTGCATGATGGCCAGCGCGGTCTAACACACCAGTCAGATATTCCTGAAGCAAATCAATAGAATCAATTTTAATAGCCATAACATTTGTTTTTTTTAAAATGAATAAGTGTAGCAATGCGTTATATCAGTTGTCTGCTCTGGTGTTAGCTATCCCATTTCATACTGTCATCTCTCATTCGCTGCATATCTCTATTAGCCGCACCGATATCCCACGGCTCCCATTTGCCCGTATCTTCATTCAATAGCAGTATAACAGTTGGTATGTTACCAGGATTGGAAGTAGAAACAAAATCCTTATTGCTGAATAGCTTTTCCTTCGTTTCCGGTTTAAGAAATTCAAATGCTTCGTCAACAATTTTCTCGATGGTCTTGTTCTTTATGTCTCCTTTCAACTCTAACACGACTATTTTTCCATCTTCGGATTCCAATCTCAAGGAGATATGTCGAGTTATTCTTCCATCCTTATCTGCTTCCTTCGCTTTGTCAAGTTTCTTCCACAGACCAACTACGCCTGTTTTAATCATGTCGTATGCAGCGGGTAGAAGTAAACCTGCAATAATAAAATCCGCAACTTCGCTCCCAGTAAAATTGAAGAACTCCTCCGTATCAGTATAGAAATTAGTCTTCAGCTCGTCTGATTGAATTTCATCACCAAACTCCGTTATAATCTCTTGTGGGATATAATGCTTCACGGTGATTTCTAATCCCTCTGGTCTGTCATCTGGAGGTTCAGGGCCATCGCTGAAGTCATAACCAAATTCCTGGAGAGCTTTTCCAGGGTCTACATTAACAGTAGCAGAATTAAATACACCTTCTGGGTATTCAGAAATCTGATAATCAATTTCAGCTTCCACATCACAATTAGAACACTCATGGGTGTGTATCCACTGATGCAGTCGTTCGGGACCCATCTTTCCTTCAGTTTCACTTACACAATCAAAGTCTGCATCAGCAGCAGGAATGCTGTTGTGGTGTTCACAGTTGTCACATTGAAAGACGAAGGTTCCGTTTACTATATCACTCATATCAAAAGTTTTTGGGGATTACAAAAAGGATTCCGCAATTTGCGGGTAGGCAATTTACTGCATCTAAGTCACAATTATTCCGCAATAAACGTTTGCAAGTGTTTACAAACGTTTGCTCCCGGATAATGTGCCATTCCGGCATGAATTGAGAACTTCACCCGAAAAATATATTTATTCACAATGGCAAATACCTGTTGATATTCCACAACATAATTTTGTTCAAACAATATATTTGCATCAATATTTTACCGACATAATTCCCCCTCAGAAGTAGAAAGAGCTCCGGTGCCAATCGGAGCTCTCTCATTTTCATTTGGCGGAAAGTTTGCATTCGAAGTGACTCAATCCAGAAATTCCACCTTTTCCACAATCCATCCGGCCCCACCAGGATGCTTTGTACATTGCAGTATAGCTTTTTTGCCTTTGTATTTTGGATTAATTACCCAGTCCTCTCCAATAAGGTCCTGTGGTTGCACGCGCCACGTTAAATTGTCATAGCGGCAACTGTATCGTTCAGTTATCACATTTCCTGCTGTATCAGTAAGACAGAAGATAGCGTCACCTGCGTCTTCTCCACAGTCTTCTGAGAAATCCTTGATAACAACACTCACTGTCGTATCATAAGGCACTGTGTCTTGTGCTTGAACCGAAGATGCAGTGAGCCACAGCAGAACAAGGACTGCTAGAGGCGAAAGGAAGAAATAGTTTTTCATCAGTCTGTTTTTTATTTACTCGTTACCTATTAATTTTCTGAATTGTTCATTTCCACCGTTGTAACAATTGGCATACTTACAATTGCCCATTGGTAGAATTTCTCCATTCTCGTGTTGCGCCCCTTCAAACCACACCCAGATTTCTCCACATGCGCTGCTGGAACCATCACATTCGTATAGCCCGTCAATTTTCCACTTGTATCCGATTTTCTTTTCTTCCCACTGGCTATCTGTGTCAAGCGGTTGCCCCCAGGCACTAACGAAGTCTTCATACTCATTTCCCTTGATTTCGCTCCACAGGTCTTCGCAATGGCAGTCATTTTTTGTGTTCAATTTTCCTCCGCAACTTGCAAGAAGAAGCATGCAGAGAAATACAGTTAATCTCAATGTTTGATTTGTCCTCATACGTTGTTGTTTTTTTAGGTTTGTTTGTTTTTTGTTTTGATACATTCACTGAGTGCCTTGCGCAGAAAGTCCAATTCACTTTTCATTGTGCCAATCAATGTCTCATATAGTTTTTTTTCTTCTCCTGATAAGTGAGAAGCCTGGATGACGAGACCGTTGGCGCTTTGGTTGTTGAATAAGTTGAACACAATCTTTTCGTCAAAGCCTTCAATGAATGCGGGAGTCACTTGCAATATTTCAGATATCTCAACCAATCTGCTGTACGGAATCTCTGCTCCATTCTCCCACTTAGAGAACGTAGACTGGGATACCTTCAGTTTTTCGCACAGGAAATTCTGACTGTAGCCCTTCAGTTCGCGTAAACGTCTGATTTTCGGTCCCAGCATCCATTAAAACTAGATTGGTGTACAGGAATAATATATTCCCCTTACGAATAATTAATTCGTCTTATGCTTATCAAGTGCATCAACGAATCTCAACAGGTAAAAAAAGTCAGAAGCAATCGCTTCGAAGCGATGAGGAAGGATTTTGTGATTGGCGATGAGATACGTGAAGAAAACTTCAGTCAAACTCTTCCTCATGCTGGTCGGGTCTGAAAAATCAAGGAGCAGTTCCAGCTCCTTGATGATTTTTTCCTCATCCTTCATCCGCAGCCTTTCTTCTGTACTTGACCAATTCAACAATGTTAAAAGCGAAATCACTTCCTGATGATTCATTGTTTAGCCCCGCGCCACCGAATCGCGCCTGTTGAAGCCCTTCGATATCGAAGCAATGACAGAACTCATCTTCGTTCAATCCGAAATAATCAATCACTGCTGCAGCAGCGCCATTCTTAGGGTCACACCCAGGAAACAGTGCGGTGCCCGTCATTTCATCGTAGTACCAATCTTCGAATACACCAGGCAACTCATCAAAAATCCAATGACGATATTGAACCTTGTAATGTATTCTTACCTTCTCTGAAACCGTTACCAGTTCTACACCGTCAATCAGCTCATGAGCCAAATGATATTTAATGCTCGCAATGTGGTCGGCAAAAAATAGCAATCTTACATTGTATAATTCTTTATTGTCCATGCATTGTGTTTTAGTTTCTACTCCGTGGGTTATCGTTGACTTTATGCTACGCGATTAGGTGTCATGTATTCTACAAGAAACTTCTGCAGGTACTCAAAGATTCTTACCATAGCCAGTGTATCAAGGCGACAGTAATCCAACAAAGCTTGTCTGACTTCCGTTGTCTTCACTTCGTCATAGCTGGGCAGCTTAAAGAATTCATACGAGGCGACTGAACCGTTTGCGATTGACAACTCACCATAACTCAATTCAGGACATAGCACAGGTAACACTGCTTTGATAGAATAAGAGCCCTTAAATCGTTTATCGTAAAACCATTTCTCTTTGAAAACTTCCATTAGGTCCACGATGCGTGAAACGATTGATTTGATTCTCACATCGAGGTCAGGATACAACTTGGCGAGATTGCGAAGCACACTTGATTCAAATGATGCGTTGTATGTCATGATTGGCGATGTTGCTTCATATGCTTCAATATCACTTAGCAATCGTTCAATAAACTCTCTGCGCGAATCTTCCTTATGCGCATCTGCTAAATACTCATGATGAGAAATCTTTCCGTCTTTCGTTCTGCAATGCAGACTATACTGAAATGGTGCTTGGGCATAAGATTTCCAACCGTCGTATGGAACACACCGAGATAGAGTTTCAAAATCCAGAAACAGAATTTCCACTTCTTTGTTCAGTGGAGAAATCCAATTTCCGAGCAAGTCTGGCCTGATTGCCATTGAATCCTCCAATTCACAATTGATTTGAATTGTTTGTCCATCCGTGAGCTTGATGTTTGACGATACGAGCTGCTCCATTGTTTGAATGCCTTGGTAATACAGCCCAAGTTTCTTCGTCGTTCGCATTGACCTTACCTCAAAAATGTTTCCCTTAGGTAATCCAGAGAAGCAATGCTTTTGAAACGGACATGCAGGCAATTTGTAATCCAGGCAGTGATGACCAATATCAACTTCGGGAGTGGACTTCATTCGCATGATTGCTTTGTTACGTGCAATCTTCTTCGGTATCATGGGCTGCATGCGTACAACACCTTTCGTCGCATCTTCCACTTTGATAAATTCTGAAGTCAATTCTCCATCACGGACGTATTCCTTATTAACATGCACCAGATATGCCTTAGATACTTTCACTCCTGCTGATGTTAGCACGTGCCACTGAAATGCCAAGTCGTGGTAATGAAGGTCCAGCAACTGTGTTGTGGCTTTCATTTCATAAATCTCAATTGTGTCTCCGCGCTTCGCAATCGCATCACAAATTGAAATCTCTCCATGTTCGGTACGGAATGCAGCTTGGAAAATCACACAATTCTCCTTTTGCAATTCAGTAGTCGTCTTCTCTAAGTGTTCATCTAGGCCGAAGGTGCTCCTCTTTACATCTAAACCGTCAGGGAATAACAGTTTTCCCGCTGTCCTCTCAAAGAGCCACCCTTGCTCAATTATGGCTCGCGCTTCCTGTTCATC
>CAYUTR010000065.1:0-15823 GCA_964447465.1 uncultured Chryseobacterium sp. | reverse complement strand
GGAGGATAATCTGTTTGATACAGGAACGCCTGGTTACTCGCTACGAGTTTGTAACGGTCATCAACCACCTGCACATAAAACAGTCGCGCAGTATATGCGAGCGCAACAAGCACCACGAAAACAATGACGATGTATCTTTTATCCTGCGGGTTCATGTCTGCTCACGTGTACGGTAAAAGAGAAACTGCGTTACAACAACGAGTAACAACGTTGCCGTTGCACTGATGAATACACGTAACAGCGTCATTGGTACTTCACGGAAGCTGAAAATTTCGAGGTGGAAAATGTAGAGGTGATGAACTACGATCAGGATCATCGCGTAAGAGAGAAACCATGCCCGTCCCATATCCTGCATGGTTGGTTGCTGACCGAATTCATATCCATCGCGTGGCTGCATGAAACGAAGGACAGCCGGTCGCGCCCAACCCATCAGGGTACACGCAGCCATGTGCATGCCCATTGTTCCGTAGAATACATCCACAAAAAATCCGAGTGCAAATGCAACTGCTAATCCAACCCACGCTGGTAATTCAAATGGAAGCTGGATGATAAAGAGCACATACAGGAACGGATTGATGAGATAACCCGCTTCCATATTTTTCAGGATCAATCCCTGAACGAGAATGAGTCCAATGAAACGCAAGGAATGTCTTACAATCTCAGTTAGCATCGTTCACCCCCGCTTTCTCTTTTAGCCCATCAATTTCATCACGCATCAGATCACGTACAATGTACACGTGATGCAGTTTGCGGAAATCGGTAGTGAACCGAACGCGTACCGTATACGTTTTGTCTCCACCCTTGCGTTCGAATGCGAGCACCGTACCAACCGGAATTCCCGCGGGAAATGCTTCACCGTATCCACTCGTCACGAGCGTATCACCAATTGCAATTTTCGAGTGCGTTGGCAGATCCGACATTTCTCCTTCGCGGTAATCAGTATAGTTCCAGGAAAGCTGTCCGAATGTTCCGTCACTCTTTACACTTGCACTGATCCTGCTGTCCTTATGCAAGAGCGACATCACTACGCAGAAATTATCAGACACCTCACGAACGATGCCAACGATTCCTCCCGGTGTGATCACGCCCATATCCGGTTTCACACCTTGCAGACTTCCGCGATTAAGTACGATGTAATTATTGCGTAACGAAACTGTATTGTCGAGTACCTGCGCTGCGATGTACGTGTAACGCAAACGACGTACAGTATCGGAAACAGTTATCGATGTAGTATCATAACTGAGATAAGCGCTCTCCAGCTTCCCGAGCAGAATTGCATTCATTTCCGAGAGCTGAATGTTCTGGTCCTTCAGATCGAAGTACTGCGTAATCTCATTGCGCGTCTCGTACATCGATCCCGACAAAGCGTTGGAAGCCGAAACAGCAGCCGCTTTTTGGAAATAGTTGTGGTTGACTACAAGCGTCAGTGAGATAATCTGCAGAACGAGGAACAGCAGGAAAAAATAATGTCGTGCAAGAAAAACGACGAGATTCCGCATCGTTGTGTACCTCCAGTATTAAAACGTTCCTTACTTGATCAGGAACGGGAACTTGCCGATATTCTTCAGCGCAATACCCGTACCGCGCGCCACTGCACGAAGCGGATCATCCGCCACATGTACCGGTAACTTTGTTTTCAATGAAATTCGTTTGTCGAGACCGCGTAGCAATGATCCACCACCCGCGAGATAAATTCCCGTGCGATATATATCTGCCGATAATTCCGGCGGTGTCATTTCAAGCGCGTTCAGAATCGCTTCTTCGATTTTCGAAATTGATTTATCGAGTGCGTGTGCAATTTCCACGTACGACACATAAATCTCTTTTGGAATACCTGTCATGAGATCGCGTCCGTGCACCGGAAAATCTGGTGGTGGATTTTCAATCTCTGCCATTGCAGCTCCGACTTCGATTTTGATTCGCTCTGCAGTACGTTCCCCGATGAGAATGTTGTGCTGACGACGCATATATTCTTCGATGCTGCCCGTAAACTCGTCACCCGCAATACGGATTGATTTATCGCAAACAATTCCTCCGAGTGCAATGACTGCAATCTCTGATGTTCCACCACCGATATCGATGATCATGTTGCCCATCGGCTCTTCCACGTCGATTCCAATACCGATCGCAGCTGCCATCGGCTCGTGAATCAAATAAACTTCTTTTGCCCCTGCATGTTCCGCAGAGTCGCGTACTGCACGCTTCTCTACTTCTGTGATGCCCGAAGGAATACAGATTACCATCCGTAACGAAGGTGAGAACAACTTTCTTCCCGGATTGATCATCTTGATCATACCGCGGATCATGTGCTCTGCTGCGTGGAAGTCGGCGATTACTCCGTCTCTCAACGGGCGAATCGTTTTTATATTCTCGTGCGTTTTTCCGTGCATCTGCATCGCCTGTTTTCCGACAGCGATGATTTTTCCGCTTGCGCGATCGATTGCAACGATAGAGGGCTCATCCACTACAACTTTGTCGTTGTGAATGATAATTGTGTTTGCCGTTCCAAGGTCAATCGCAATTTCCTGTGTAAAAAAATCAAAAATTCCCATTGTTACATTTGTGATTTCAGATTTCTCATTTATGATTTCTGAAATCGTTTAGTGTTTAAAATGTCTGTTGCCGGTGATGACCATTGCCATCCCATTTGCGTTGCAGTACTCGATCGAATCTTTATCGCGGATAGACCCGCCTGGCTGAACCACTGCATGTATTCCTGCTTCGTGTGCAATTTCCACACAGTCAGGAAAAGGGAAGAATGCATCGGATGCCATCACTGCGCCTTTGAGATCAAAGTTGAAAGCGTTTGCCTTTACGATTGCCTGTCGCAATGCATCAACACGTGATGTTTGCCCGGTACCGCTTGCAGCGAGTTGTTTGTTCTTCACGAGAACAATTGTATTCGACTTGGTATGCTTCACTAATTTGTTTGCGAAAACAAGATCTTCAAATTCTGTTGCGGTAGGAACAACTGTTGTTCCCGGTTTCATGTCGCTTGCAGATTCTGTTCTCATATCTTTTTCCTGCGTGATAATACCGTTCAGCAAAGAGCGGTGTTGTGTAGCAGGAAGCTTCACAGGTTTGCGGATCAGAATTATCCGGTTCTGTTTCTGCTTCAGGATATCCAATGCCGATGCATCGTACGACGGAGCGATGATGACTTCAAAAAATATTTTCGTGATCTCTGCTGCAGCTGCTGCGTCAATTGGTTTGTTGCAAACAAGTATTCCACCGAAGGCAGAAACAGGATCACCAGCTAATGCTGCGTTCCATGCTTCGAGTACAGTTGCACGTGATGCAGCACCACACGCGTTGTTGTGTTTGAGAATCGCGAACGTCGGCTCCGTGAAATCGTCAATGAGATTTACAGCTGCATCAACGTCGAGTAGATTGTTGTAGGAAAGTTCTTTGCCTGCAATCTGATCAAACATCGCGGTGAGGTCGCCAAAGAAAAATGCTTTCTGGTGCGGATTCTCTCCATAACGCAATGAACGTCCGCCATTCTGCACAGCACGGAATGAAGTTTCAGCCGCATCCGCATTGAACCAGTTGAAGATCGCAGAATCGTATCCTGAAGAAACTGCAAACGCTTTCGTTGCAAATTTCTTGCGGTCGTCGATATCGCTTGACCCGTTTTTACTGTTGAGCAATTCGAGCAGTGAAGGATAATCGCCCCGCGAAGAAACGATGATCACATCTTTGAAATTTTTTGCTGCTGCGCGTATGAGAGAAATTCCACCGATGTCGATCTTCTCAATTATTTCTTGCTCTGCTCCACCACTTGCAACAGTTTGCTCGAACGGATAAAGATCCACGATCACTAAATCCAATTCCGGAATTTCATATTCCTCGAGCTGTGCGATATCAGAATCCAATTCGCGACGTGAAAGAATTCCGCCGAAAATTTTTGGATGCAAAGTTTTTACGCGTCCGCCGAGAATGGATGGATACGATGTGAGTGATTCAACAGGCGTTACCGGAACTTTTAATTGCTCGATAAAAGTTTGCGTTCCGCCGGTGCTGTAAAGTGTAACACCTAGTTCGTGCAATCGTTTGATCACAGGTTCAAGATTGTCCTTGTAGAACACCGAAATCAACGCGCTTTTAATCTTACGGGAACTGCTCATATTCTGCTCTCAAAAAAGTGTCTCGAAGGTACAAAGTTCAAGGGTCGAAATCGCTTAAAAATGCCGTTTTTTCGCATTGTTTATAAGATATTAAGGTTGTTGATATCCCCGACGGTCGACCCGGATTTCCGTACCCTAAACATCGGCACTCTGATATCTTCTGCGAGCGCCGAACGGAAAAGTGTTGGGACTTATTCTCCCGGCGTAAGCACCGATGGATTGAGGTTAAACCTTCAAGGTTTTATGAAACTTTGAAGGCTTAGACGCATACTTTCGGCGTTACCTTTGCCCCATGATCTTCCTGAATCTCCTGAAGGAAAGTTTCCTGTTCGCCTTACACGCCTTAAGGGTGAACCGCCTGCGTACCGTCCTGTCACTTTTGGGAATTACCATTGGCATTTTCGCAATCATCGCTGTGTTTACGGCGGTCGATTCCATGGAACACAAATTCAGGTCGAGCATTGAATCGCTTGGCGATAATGTCCTCTTCGTGCAGAAGTGGCCGTGGACCTTCGGGCCCGACTATCCCTGGTGGAAATACATGAACCGTCCGTTGCCGAAAATCAAGGAAGCCGACGAAATTCTTCGCCGAAACGAAAGCGCCAAGGCCGCTGTTTTCAACGGATACATCCGAAAAACGATTTATTACAAGACATCCTTTGTAGAAAATGCCCAGCTCCTTGCAACTTCGAAAGGCTATGAAGAAGTGAAGGCGTTCGACGTTGCGTTTGGCCGTTATATGACCGACCAGGAAGCAGAGACCGGTGCGTCTATCTGCATCATTGGTTCCGGAATTGGCGCTGCGTTGTTCGGTGGACAAGATCCGGTTGGACTGGAACTGAAACTGTACGGACAGAAAGTTCAGATCATCGGAGAGTTTGCGCGTGAAGGCGAAAGCATGTTCGGTAACAGCCTCGATAATATGGTGGTGTTGCCAGCACAATTTGTGCAGAAGTATGTCGACCTCGAAACTGATTACGTCAATCCGACAATCCTCGTGAAAGGCAAACCCGGTGTGCGAATTGAAGAAATGCAGGACGAACTCATGGGAACGTTGCGCGCTTCGAGACGATTAGCTCCCGGAGCAGATGATGATTTTTCGCTGAACGAAATAAGTCTCATTACTGCTCAGAGCGATGCGGTGTTCAGCGTGTTCGGAACAATGGGATGGATCATTGGTGCGTTTTCTATTCTCGTTGGTGGATTTGGAATTTCAAACATCATGTTTGTATCAGTGAAAGAACGAACTAACCAGATCGGAATTCAAAAAGCATTGGGTGCGAAGAACTGGTTTATCCTTTCGCAGTTTCTTGTAGAGTCGGTACTCCTGTGCATTCTCGGTGGAATGGTTGGATTGTTGCTGGTGTACGTCGGTGCTAAAATCGCCTCTGACGCGATCGATTTTGAATTTGTGCTCACGAGTTCCAACATTATTCTCGGGCTTACGATTTCAGCGATGATAGGAATTATATCAGGATTCATTCCTGCTTATTCAGCATCACAACTCGATCCGGTAGAAGCAATCAGAACTGGAATCTAATGGCCTACGTAACCGTACAACGTCCAAAAATAATTTCCATCATTTCCGTGCTTGGATTTATTCTCGTCGTTGGCGGACTTGGAACTGTTTTCTCACCTGAGATCCGCAAGTTGGGCGATTTTTATCCTGCGCTTTTCGGATTGCTGGTTTCATTACGTTTTATCGCGTATGTAGGAATCTGGCACATGAAACGCTGGGGCGTTGAGCTGTTCATGATCACGCTTGTTGCGCAGATTATTCAGGCCGTAGTGATGGACAGTTATGTAATCAATCCCGTTGGTTTAGGAGAACACCTCATCGCGCTTACAATTATGATTGTGTATTACAGGAAGATGGATCGGAATCTGTAGTGGTTGATTTTTTTACCACATAGAAAATTTTAACATCCATTGTTTTCTCAAGTGGTTTCGCGAAAGGCGAAACCCCCACATAGATCACATAGAGAAGTAAGACACGCTATGTGTTCTATGTGGTTAGCGGCTTGCCGCGCCTTTTAGAAAACAAAGATGATTGTTAACTATGTGGTAAACTAGTCCTCAAGACGATCAACAAACACCACCTTATCAAAACGAAACGCCACCGAGAAAAACCATTCCGGATAATAAATTCCGCGATGTAGATTTTCAAAATCGAGGTGTTCGTTCACAACCTGACCATCGTAATATTCTCCACGTAATGTTTGCTTCTGTATTACGCAGATGCCCGCCTGGAAGCTGAGATTTTTCCCAATGATTAGCGAAGGTGCAGCCATAAACTGCGGACGGATTAAATTCAATCCGAGTCCGCCCGAGAAACCAATTTTGTAAACGCGGTTACTAACCAAAGTTCCGATCAGATTTTTTGTTTTACCCCCGATCGTTTTCGCACGTTTGTTTTTCGGGAGAAAGTGATACGTCATGACAGGACACCATGTGTAATAAATTACCGGCGTTGCATCTTTGAACGACCACACACCAGAGTCGCTGCGTTTCTTGATGGTGTAAACACCGCTGTTTTCTGAATCGCAGAAATATTGCGACACGGGCGTCATTGTATTCGGAGCAACCCCATAACCGAAATACACCATGAAGGATTTGTTATCGGGTCCTTGCGGTGAAGGAAGAACGGATTGCGCAGTTGAGAAAAATGGAAATGCAATGATGCAGATCGTGAGTACGTGTTTGAACATGTTGACCGTTTGGTGGTATAACGACTACAGCACGAATAGTTACAGCCTTACCACGGCGACACAGCGAGCACGGCGATGTTTTTGTGTCGGGGAATCGGTTTTGTCGAAACAATGTAAGTAGCCGATCGCTGAAGCGATCCGCCGTTTTCTCGTGGGCTTCGAATACAAAGTACGTCCCCGTTTCGCCGCGTCTCCGTGTAGAGCGTCGCAGACAGCTACAATCCGTTCTCAGAACCCAACCGGCGTCAACGTCCTGATCGCCGATTTTACCGAAGTAATTCCTTCAAACGACAACGTCAACTTCTGGTTGTGCTCCTTCATCTTCACCTGACGATTTGCCTGCACAAACTGCAGAACTTTCGTGAAGGCTTCCGACTGATAATAAGGAGAAGTTTGCTTCTGAATAAAATAACCGGTCATGCGTTTGTTTTTCAGAACAAGTCGTTCGAAACCAATTGCCATTGCCAGCCAACGTAAACGAACAGTGTCAATGAGTTCTTCTACCTGTTCCGGGATTGCACCAAAACGATCGCGCATCATATTTTCAAAACGATTCAGATCGTCTTCTGATTTGCTGTCGTCGAGCTGACGATACAATGAAAGTCTTTCCGTGATATTGTCGACGTACCCATCCGGAATAAGAATTTCCATGTCGGTGTCGATCTGTGTATCGCGCACAAATATTCCGCGATGTTTCGTGTATTCGTTTTTCTGCTCGCTCTTGAGTTCGTTCTCTTCCTGCGAGAACAGATCGCGGAATTCGGTTTCTTTTAATTCCTGAATGGCTTCATCAAGAATTTTCTGGTACATATCAAAGCCGATATCTCCAATGAAGCCGCTTTGTTCTCCGCCAAGCAGATTTCCTGCACCGCGAATATCCAGATCGCGCAAGGCAATGTGAAATCCGGAACCGAGATCAGAAAATTCTTCGACGGCTTTCAATCGTCGTTGCGCTTCTGATGTCATCATGAATGCAGGTGGAGCAATCAGGTAACAGAACGCTTTTCTGTTCGAGCGCCCTACCCTTCCCCGCATCTGGTGAAGATCGCTCAACCCGAAATTCTGCGCGTCGTTGATGATCATCGTGTTTGCGTTCGACACGTCGAGACCCGATTCGATGATGGTGGTTGATACGAGAACATCATATTGTCCCTCGATAAAATCAACCATCACTTCTTCGAGCTTGTGTCCTTCCATTTGTCCGTGACCGATTGCAACACGTGCGTTCGGAACAAGACGTGAAATAAGTCCTGCCATTTCGCGGATCGTGTTCAGACGATTGTGCACGAAGAAAACTTGTCCGCCACGTTGTATCTCATAGGAAATCGCATCACGAATGAGTTCTTCGCTGAATGTGTGTACTTCTGTTTGCACAGGAAATCTATTGGGCGGTGCCGTATTGATGATGCTCAGATCGCGCGCACTCATCAATGAGAATTGCAGTGTCCGCGGAATCGGTGTTGCGGTTAACGTAAGCGTGTCAACATTCGTACGGATTGTTTTCAGCTTGTCTTTTGCAGCTACACCGAACTTCTGTTCCTCATCGATAATAAGCAAACCGAGATCTTTGAACTTCACGTCTTTTCCAACGAGTGCGTGTGTGCCGATGATGATATCGATTTCGCCACTCTGCAGTTTCGCAAGTGTTTCTTTTTTCTCAGCGGCACTTTTGAAGCGATTGATGTAGTCAACTTTCGCAGGAAGATCTTTCAACCGTTCTCCGAAAGTTTTAAAGTGCTGCAGCGCGAGAATCGTTGTCGGAACAAGAACGGCAACCTGCTTACTGTCGCACACTGCCTTGAAAGCTGCGCGTATCGCGACCTCCGTTTTTCCGAAGCCAACATCACCGCACACGAGACGATCCATGGGCATTTCCTTTTCCATGTCGCGCTTCACGTCCTGTGTTGCTTTCAGCTGATCGGGCGTGTCTTCGTAAATGAAACTTGCTTCCAGTTCATGCTGGAGATAATTATCGGGAGCAAATCGAAATCCCTTCTGCGATTTTCGTTGTGCGTAAAGCTTGATCAGATCAAACGCAATTTCACGAACCCGGAGCTTCGTTTTCAGCTTGAGATTCTGCCATGCAACCGAACCTATTTTATCGATGCGCGGAACTTCTCCGTCTTTACCAGCGAATTTCGAAATACGATGCAGCGAGTGAATGCTCACATACACAATGTCATTGTCACGATAAACTAAACGAATTGCTTCCTGCAGCTTTCCGCTCACTTCAATTTTCTCCAGTCCGCCGAAACGTCCGACACCATGATCGATGTGTACCACGTAATCGCCCGGACTTAATCCGCGCAGATCTTTCAGCGACATCGCTTCCTTCTTTCGCTGGAAACCATCGCGCAATCGGAAACGGTGATAACGTTCAAAAATCTGGTGATCGGTAAAGCAAGCGAGCTTCAGGGAATGATCGATAAATCCTTCGTGCATTGACACCACCATCGGATGATAATCGAGTTTACGCCCTATGTCTTCGAATATTTTATAGAGCCGTTCCGACTGTTTCGCACTATCGGTGAAGATGATATTGGTGTATCCGCTCACCGTATTTTTCGACAGCGCCTGTGTGAGCAGTTCGAAATTTTTCTGAAACGTTGGTTGTCCCGACATTTCATACACAATTTCTTCTGCGTCTTTCAGAAGAAAGCGACTTCCAAATTCCACCAATGAGAAATTCAGTATTTCGCTTCGGAAAGTTGCACCATCAATAAATTGCTGGGCCGGTGGCAAACGTGAGATCATTGCATCCTTCACCTGTTCGTCGTAGATTTTTTCCGCTGCTTCGAACTCTTTCTGAATTTCTCCTTCGCTTTGTTCAATGTCAAATAACCAAAGCGTGTTCGGAGAATCAACACGTCGTGCGATCTCAAAATACTTCAGAAACGATTCGCGACTTTCCGAAAGCAGTTTTCCCTGTACATTCGGAATGATGGTCAGGTGATCAATATTCTTCAGCGACAATTGAGTGAGTGCATCGAAAGTTCTGATGGAATCCACATCATCTCCAAAAAATTCGAGACGGTACGGATGTTCATTCGCAAATGAAAACACATCGACGATTCCGCCACGTACCGCGTATTGTCCGGCTTCGTACACATAATCGGCGCGTTCGAATCCGTAGGTCTCGAGCAGATCGGTGATAAACGAAATCGATATTTTTTCTCCTTTGTGAAGTCGCAACGTATTTTTCTCGAGGAGTTGTCGCGTTACGACCATTTCTGTGAGCGCGGAAGGATACGTAACGATGATCACGCGTTTTTCACGGCGCATGCGATCGAGCACTTCTGCGCGCAGCAATACGTTTGCATTGTCGGTATCTTCTACCTGGTAAGGGCGACGATACGACGAGGGAAAAAACAGAACTGGAATTTGCGTGATCGTTTCCCCGTCTTCGCGTAATTCACCAAGAAGCGTTTCAAGATCATTGAAAAAGTATGCGGCAATTTCTTTATCCGGAAGAATAAAGAGATGCGACTGATCAGAAAGCTTTGCGATTGCGGAACCGATAAAAGCGGGCGAAGAACCTGCTAATCCGCGTAATTTGAACCGTGAAGGCAATGCTCCGCCCAGCACGGAATTGATTTTTCCAGTCCGTGAATCCGTTTCGTACCTCTCCAGAACTTCCCGCAACGTCATTCGCCGCGAAGATACCGATTTACAAACGCAATTGAAGGCGTTAGTTGCGCCCAAGGGCGCTTTTGCCACAGATGCGCAGATTACGCAGATTTCTCAAATTATTTTTTTGAATTTAGAATCGCGCATAAGCAAAACATTTTAATCTGTTTCATCTGCGTAATCTGCGAATCTGTGGCAAAGGACGGCAGGCCCGGCCAACAAACGCGACCACAACTTGCGAAAGTGTAAATTTGTTTGTGTGCTATACGGTAGCGATCAACAAAAAGAAAGACGAACTCGCGCGGCGATTCAAAGCGGCGTTTGATGATGTTACGTATGATGCGTCGTATGCAGTCTCTGGATTTGTTCATCCGAAATTGCCTGTGATATTTTCTTCTTCTCCCGAAAAAATCGGCGTTGCGCAATGGGGGTTGATTCCGCATTGGGTGAAATCGCGTGAACAGGCGAACGAATTGCACAACCAGACATTGAATGCAAAAAGCGAAACCATTTTTGAAAAACCGAGTTTTCGATCGTGTGCATCTGAGAAAAAGTGTTGTATTCTCGTCAATGGATTTTTCGAATGGCACACTTCAGGAAAAATAAAAGCACCGCACTTTATTTATCTGAAAGACCAGGAGCCGTTTGCGCTGGGTGGATTGTGGGAAGAGTGGAAAGATCCGACAACCGGAGAAATCATCCGCACGTGTACCGTCATCACGACTCCCGCCAATGAGATGATGTCGAAAATTCACAATGAGAAATTGCGCATGCCGCTGATCATTCCGCGCGGAGAAGAAAATACCTGGCTGAACACAATCGGTGAAGAAGCATCAAAGCAATTGATGATTCCATTTGATACCACGCAGATGTTTGCACATCCGGTTTCAAAACTCGTAAATGGTCGGAGTGGAAATCCAAACGTTCCTGAAGTGCAGTCGCCGGTTGATCCGGAGCCCATTCAGGGTTCTTTGTTTTAAGTGCAAGCCATTGTATCTTGTCTTAAACTACACCAGCACAAAGCTGTTTGATAAATGCACAATCCACCACCCAAACTCCTTTCCCCTGCTCCGCGCAACATTTCTACCGGTGAAGACTTTCTGGGCCGTTCGAGGTTCGTGACATGGTCTAAAGCATTGATGTGGCCATTGGTGGCTGCAGTTGTTATTGCCATAAATGCATATCAGGGTGAGCAGATTCTTACGCCAACGATCATTCTGTTTGGCGTATTGACAATTGCCGGTGTTGTCCATTTCATGGTATATTATACCAGGTTTAAAAAGACAGTACAGCTGTTGAACGACGGCATTCTTTGCAACGGTTACGTTCAGTACTACGCTTCAAATTTCCTGAAAGGAACGATAGAATTTGAAATGATCTACACGCATCCGCTGTCCGGTATCACTTATAAAGGAACTGTTGGTATGTCCTTTTATAACAAGCTGAAATATCCAATGCCGCTTAACTCTGCAGTTCCGTTAATAATAGATCCACTTGATCCCGGTAAATTCACAATCTACATTCCTCAATGTGGTTTGCACATCGGAAAGTCTGCACCGTTTTAGTACAACGATCACACAACGGCAACGCACAGGCAAACCACAATCAATTCGTATCTTGGCTTCACTCTATGCGCGTTCGGTTACTCCTGATTATCTTCTTCGTCCCGTTACTGACATTTGCCCAGAAATTCAGTAAAGATTCATTGCGCGAAGTAATCCGGACACACAAAGTTGACTCAGCGCGTGTCGATGCGTCATGTATTCTCTCGGAACTTTTGTGGAACACTGAAGCAGACTCATCGATGCTGCTGCTGACCCAGGCAATCGGTATTGCCGACAAAATGAAACATCCGGAGCGCCTGTACTGGCTTGGCCGATCCAATGAGATTATGGCCAATTACTACGTGTACAATGGTGATGCAGTAAAATCGTTTGGTCATTACGTCGTGAGCATTGCCTGTTGGGATTCGCTATTGGTTTCAGGTGATCCGAAAAAATTCAATAACTACAATCACCACAAAACAGTTGCTACCGGAAATCTCGGTCAGGCCTACGAGATGCAGGGCGATTACGCGAAAGCACTCGATTGTTACTTTCTCGCTCTGTCGATGTGGGAAAAACTGGGATCGAAGCGCGCCATGGCTTCGAAAATGTCGACGATTGCAATCGTTTACAACGGTCTGAATGACTCGGCGCGCGCAATGGAATATTACATCAAGTCACTTGCACTGTTCCAGGAAATAAAGGACTCTTCCAATGTTGCGAAGATGTACAGCAATATCGGTGTGCTATATTTCAACGGGAAGAATTACACAGATGCACTGCGTTACGATTCTCTTGCACTGGAAATGCATACAAAAAAAGGAAACCGCCGAAGTGTTGCAGTCGTCCTGAGCAACATCGGTCTCATTTTCCAGGCACGCGGAGATTATGTTACTGCTCTTGATTGTTATCAGCGAGCCATTATTATAGACAAAGAGGTTGGTAATACACGAGGCGTAATGATTCGTCTTTCCAACATGGGCGAAGCGTATACTGATCTTGGTCAGTACAAACAGGCGGAGGTCTGTCTCCTCCGCGCGATGGAGATGGCTGATAGCTTACAGAACGTTGCTATCAAACAGGATCTGCACCTGCAGTTGAGCAACCTGTACAAAGCAACCGGTCGCTTCGCGTTGGCGCTCACCGAATATGAAAAATACAGTACGCTTAAAGACAGTCTTTTTAATGTCGATCGCGATCGCGATGTTGCCCGAAAAGAAGCGAGCTATGAATTCGATAAGCGATCGGATTCTGTTCGTGTCGCACAGGAGAAAAAAGATATTGCGGATGCCGCTGCGCAACTGATTTCGGATGAAACACTGAAGCGCACGCGGCTCATCCTGTTTGCATTCGCCGGAGGATTTCTTCTCATCGGTGTACTCGCATTTTTCATTTTCCGCAGCTACCGTGAAAAACAGAAAGCGAATGTTGAAATTTCGAGACAGAAATCCATCATCGAGGAAAAGAACAAGGACATGCGCGATTCGATTGTGTACGCACAACGGATACAGAATGCACTCTTTGCTTCCGACGATCTGCTCGGCAAACATCTGCCGGAATATTTCATCTTGTTCAAACCGAAAGATATTGTCAGCGGAGATTTTTATTACGCCACAGTGAAAGGACAGTCATTCTATCTCGCTGCATGTGACTCGACCGGTCATGGTGTACCCGGTGCGTTCATGTCGTTGCTGAACATCGCTTACCTGAATGAAGCGGTGAATGAAAAGAAGCTCACATCTCCCGACAAAATTTTTAATCATGTTCGCGCACGATTGATTGAAAATATTTCTGCGGGTGGACAACAGGATGGCATGGACGGAATACTTGTTCGTTTCAATCTGTGGGCCGATCAGCATGTTGTTGAGCATAGCGCCGCGTACAACACGCCATTTGTAGTAACGAACGGAATCGGAACTTCACTGGCAGCTGATAAAATGCCGGTTGGAAAGAGCGACAAAACCGAAAGCTTTACGTTGCACAAAAATGAAATTCATCCTGGCTCCTGTCTCTATATTTTCACCGATGGATACGCAGATCAGTTTGGCGGGTCCAAAGGCAAGAAGATGAAAGGAAAAGTATTCGAAGAAAAACTCGTTGAGATTTCACAGCATCCGATGGAACAGCAGAAAGAAATGCTCGAAGCATTTTTTACTGCATGGAAAGCTGATCATGAACAGGTCGACGATGTGCTGGTGATTGGAATACGCGTTTAATTTACAGAAGGTAACCCTTCAACATTCTGATAGCTATCGGAATCACCACAAGTTCATTTGTTTGCCGGCTGTGCCGTTCTTTACCACAGATTCGCAGATTACGCAGATGGACAGATTTAATTTTGTTTCACGTTCATGTGAGCGAAAAGAAATTTCAAATAAATCAATTTGAGAAATCTGTGTAATCTGCGCATCTGTGGCAAAAGCGCCTTAAGGCGCAACCATCGTACGATAATCAGTCTTCAATCATCGTTTAACGGTTAGATTCACACTGATCCGGATTAAGTCAACACATCCCCATCTTTAATGCGTACCTTACAGAGACCGGCTATTCAATAGTGCCATTTCTTCCCTCCTGCAATTCAACCGGTATTACAAGAGTCTTATTTCCGGACAGGTAACTATTGACCGGACATTCGGATACCCCCACGTCGGATGTGTGAATTACGTAAGTCTTTGGTGCTTTTATGTAAGCCTCAAAAACTCAGGTAACGCACCTTTACAGTTAAACTGCGGGAACAACCCAATTTGAAACTCTACATTAAATACATGGTCAGTAATCGCTGCAAAATGGCGGTTAAGGAAATACTGAAGCAAATGCAGCTACACTTTATCGTGGTGGAACTTGGAGAGGTTGATATTATGGAATCCATTACTCCTGCACAAAGAGAAGAGATAAGAGCCTTACTCCTCACTGCCGGACTTCAGTTGATGGATGATAAGCGGGCTGTGCTGATTGAGAAAATAAAAAATGCGATAATTGAAATGGTACATCATACCGATGAGCCGCTTAAAATAAATTTTTCGAATTACCTGAGTGAAAAACTGGATCACGATTACACGTATCTCTCTAATCTCTTCTCGGAAGTACAGGGCACCACGATAGAACAGTTTGTTATTGCTCACAAAATTGAGCGTGTTAAGGAACTCATAATATACGGTGAGCTGAATATCACCGAGATCGCATGGAAGATGAACTACAGCAGTGTAGCTCACTTATCGAATCAGTTTAAAAAAATGACTGGACTTACTCCTTCGCATTTTAAGCAACTGAAAGACAAGAGACGCAGTCCGATTGAAGAAGTGGGTAATTCAAGTAGCACCGGAGAACAACATGGGTAATAAGAAAACGTCCGCTGATTTATCGAGCGCCGTCAAAGAGCGGTCTCTCCAGGTTGTAGAGAAGGAAAAACGTGCGGCTGAACTCATCATCGCGAATAAAGAGCTTCTTTTTCAGAATTCCGAGAAAGAAAAACGCGCGGATGAATTGGTGGTTGCCAATAAAGAACTTGCATTTCAGAATGAAGAGAAGGAAAAACGCGCCGACGAGTTGGTTGTTGCAAACAAAGAGCTGGCGTTTCAGAATAAAGAAAAAGAAAAAAGGGCAAATGAGCTGATTGTTGCAAACAAGGAATTGGCTTTCCAGAATGAAGAGAAAGAAAAGCGGGCGGACGAACTGGTAGTGGCTAACAAAGAACTTGCGTTTCAGAACGAAGAAAAAAGCAAACGCGCCGATGAGTTGGTTATTGCCAATGAGGAACTTGCATTTCAGAACGAAGAAAAAAGCAAACGCGCCGATGAGTTGGTTATTGCCAATGAGG
>CAYUTR010000064.1:0-15986 GCA_964447465.1 uncultured Chryseobacterium sp. | reverse complement strand
TTCACCACCGCCACTGGCAGAAATGGAAATTACCTTGATGAATTTCTTTTGTGATTCGGTCGAATCATTTTCTATAACTCCAACAATATCACCTCCTCTTGGGAAAGATGGATACGCGCAACCCGGAGAAATTTGTACCCTACTCATTGCAGGATCTTGTGGGATGCCAGTGGAATCCTGTGCGCATAGAAATGTCGGAGAGAGAAAAGTCAGAAGTAGAAGCTTTTTCATTTGTCAGGTCTTACAGCTTAGACGTTAACCGAAGAACATCGTTGCGTCTGCTGCAACATTTATTCCTGCGTCACCACCAAATCATCAATGAGGAATAAATATACCTCTTTTGCTCCATGCGCCCCCAGTACAAGTGTCTTCTCGATGTCGGCGGTGCGACTTGGCCCGGTAATGAAGCTGATTTGCGAAGGAATCGCGTCTTTGTATTTCGTTTTCAACTCCTTGATTGCATCGCGGAGATGAAGAACCAACTGCGATGTTTTTGCAACTACAATGTGATTGTCGGGATAAACGCCTGCTTTACGTCCAGCAGTTTGTTTCGAGCTGATCACAACGCTTCCTGTTCTCGCCACGAGAAACTCGCAAAGCGTAACAGAAGTCTGTGCTGAGTCAAGATCTTTTTCTCCGGAAGAAAATTTCACGCCGGCACGCTGAAGCAATTCTGTTACTTTCTCTTCATTCGCCCACACTTTTCCGAAGTTGTCGTCGCTCGTTAAAGCCTGGATGTTGTAACAGAAATCTTCTTCGTTTTCACAGAAGATGAATTGTCCTCCTGCTTCAGTAAACGCCTGTGCAAAAATCAGCTCGAACGGGTCGTCGCTTACGTTGTAGATGTTCGACTCCAGATCTACATCTCCAGTTTCAATCCGCGACTTATGTATCAAAGCCGCACGGACTTTCTTCAGGATTTTTTCTTTGCTGGTTGTGGAGTCTTCCATCGATGATTTGTCTACTTCGACTACGCTCAGTCTGACAAATCACGGTGTGTGGTCTTGTCATACTGAGCGTAGCCGAAGGATGACGGTCTAAGCCTCTGTCGGCGGTATCAACGGCAACGGCGTATCATTCGGCTTGATGCTATCCATCTTGTCGTGCATTTCTGTCGGTTCCCACTGACGTTTTCCAAAGATTGCTTCAAGGTCTTCCTTGAAAATCACTTCTTTCTCCGTCAGTTTATTCGCGAGTGCGGTAAGCTTGTCTTTGTTCTCGGTAAGCAGCTGTTTCGTTTTCACGTACATCGCTTCAACCATCTTGTGAACTTCCTGATCAATAGTCTGAGCAGTTGCTTCACTGTATGGTTTCGAGAATTGATATTCGCTGCCTTGCGTATCGTAGTAACTGATGTTACCGATCTTATCGTTCAGTCCGTACCAACTTACCATTGCGTAAGCCTGCTTGGTTACTTTTTCAAGATCGCTCAGCGCACCGGTAGAAATTTTTCCGAAGATTACTTCTTCCGCAGCACGTCCGCCTAAGGTTGCGCACATCTCATCCAGCAACTGTTCTGTTGTGGTGATCTGACGCTCTTCAGGAAGATACCATGCAGCTCCGAGTGAACGTCCGCGTGGAACGATAGTCACTTTTACAAGTGGTGCTGCATAACGCAACATCCAGCTCGCCGTAGCATGACCTGCTTCGTGGAATGCAATCGTGAGTTTCTCTTCTTTCGAGATGATCTTATTCTTCTTCTCGAGTCCGCCGATCACACGATCAACAGCATCAAGGAAATCTTGTCGTGCAACTACTTTCTTATTGTGACGTGCTGCGATAAGAGCTGCTTCGTTACAGATGTTTGCAATATCAGCACCCGAGAATCCCGGAGTCTGACGTGCGAGAAAATCCGGATCAACGTTCTCGTCGAGTTTCAATGGCTTCAGGTGGACCAGAAAGATTGCGCGGCGCTCGTTCAGATCGGGAAGATCAACATAGATCTGTCGGTCGAAACGTCCTGCACGTAACAACGCGCGGTCCAGAATATCTGCACGGTTCGTAGCAGCAAGAATAATTACGCCGCTGTTCGTTCCGAATCCATCCATCTCGGTGAGGAGTTGGTTCAATGTATTCTCACGCTCATCGTTTGCACCTTGTGAGACGCTTCTTCCGCGTGCACGACCAATTGCGTCGATTTCGTCGATGAAGATGATGCACGGAGCTTTTTCTTTCGCCTGCTTGAAGAGGTCGCGCACACGTGATGCACCAACACCAACAAACATCTCAACGAAATCAGATCCCGATAGAGAGAAGAACGGAACTTTCGCTTCACCGGCAACTGCTTTCGCAAGCAACGTTTTACCGGTTCCCGGAGGACCAACAAGCAATGCACCTTTCGGAATTTTCGCTCCGAGATCGGTGTACTTCTTCGGTTGTTTCAGGAAGTCGACAATTTCTTTGATCTCTACTTTCGCTTCTTCAAGTCCTGCAACATCGTTGAACGTTGTGTTCACCATTGCATCCTTGTCGAACAACTGCGCTTTCGATTTTCCGATATTGAAAATCTGTCCGCCACCACCGCCGCCCATGCGGCGCATCAGGAAAATCCAGAGGAGTACCATGATAGCAATCGGCAACAACCAACTCAGGTGATCTGAGAAGGAAGTTGGTCGTACTTCTTCAATGTCGATAAACTCGGTTGACTTGTATCCTGCATCAACCTGCGTTTGCGTAATACGCTTACCGAATTCTTCTGTCCACGTACTTTCAAGTTGAAGATGTGAAGCGTGCTCAGGAATTGGTCCGCGCCATCCTTCCTCTTTGAACTTAACCATCAGTGCTTTCACTGCGGAATCCTCCAAAGCTGCCTTATCGCCTTTGAGAACAATTTCCAGTGTGTTGTTGTCGTTCGACACACGGTATATTTTCTCAATCATTCTGTGTTTGACAAGCGCCGTAAATTCAACGTAGTCAATCTTCGGCTTTTTGCTCATCATGCCCGGAACAAAGAAGCTGATCAGTCCGACCACAAGTATGATGTACACCCAAAAGAATCCCGATGGGGATTTTGGGAGCTGCGGCTTGCGGTTCATCCTGTCTCTCAGTTTTTTGTCCTGGTCCTGATCCTGGTTATTCATTTCGCTCATATATGTTTACAGGATAGTAGTCGTTAGTAGGGGAAATATATTGTACAATTATCGTTCCTTAACAATTGGGGCATGTGCTGAGCACTTCGACTTCGCTCAGCACAGGCCTGTCGAAGGGTTATTGCTTTACCTTGATTTCTTCCGCATCCGCCCAAAGCGACTCGAGATTGTAGAAATGTCGCGTCTCACGCTCGAAAACGTGTACCACAACATCTACATAATCGATCAGGATCCAAAGTGCATTTTCCCAACCTTCGGAACGGAATGGACGTTGAGCCATTTCAGCTTTCACCGTATCTTCTACAGAATCTGCAATCGCTTCAACCTGAATATTGGAACCACCTTCACAGATGATAAAGTGATCGCAAACAGCGTTTTCAATTCCGCGTAAGTCGAGCCACTGAACATTCTGGCCTTTTTTCTCGAGAATTCCTCTCACAATACTTTCAGCAAGAAGCTCTCCTTCGCTTTTCACTTTCGATGCAGCAGGTTTGCTCTTAGCAGCAACTGGTTTGGCTACAGCCACAACCTTTTTTATCGGTTTAGCAGCAACCTTTCCGCCACTGCGGACAGGCTTAGCAGGTTTAGCAGCAACCCTCTTAGCGGGTTTCGATGCGGCCTTCTTAGCAGGTTTAGCGATTACCTTTTTAACGGTTTTAGCAGCCTTCTTAGCTCCGACGCTTGTGGTCCGAGCTGTTCCAGCAGGAGCAGTCTTAGTCTTACTTTTTGCCTTTACAGAAGATTTCTTAGCAGGAGCTAATTTCTTTTTAGAAGATCCTTTAGCTGGCTTTGCAGCAACTTTTGCCTTCTTCGCAACTTTCTTTTTTGCCATTCTAACTTGATACCGGACGTCCGGCGATGAACGCATGTCTGAATAATACGCTCAGCCAAACAAATGCGTAATTTTACACTTTGAAATTAAGAAAGCAAAGGTAAGGAAAAATGAGCGGAGGGAGTCCATCTACTTTGTTTGTAGGCCAACGTATGATCAGGCTTGATCAGGTCGATTCGACGAATAACTTCGCGATGGGTCTGCTTAAGGGTATGCCGCTTGAAGAAGGTGCTGTGGTAACCACTACCCGACAAACTCGTGGTAAAGGCCAGAGAGGGAATTCCTGGGAGTCGCAGCCCGGACAGAATGTAACGTGCAGCATTGTTTTACGTCCCACATTCCTGAATCCAACAGACCAGTTCGATCTTACGAGAGCAATTTCATTGGCGTTGACCGACGTTTTGCTTGACATTGTTCCTCAACATGAAGTCAAGATCAAATGGCCGAATGATGTTTTTGTCGATGACGGAAAAATCGCCGGGATACTGATCGAAAATATCCTCACTGGGAACACGCTGAATTACTCTGTAATTGGAATTGGGTTCAACGTAAATCAGGTGGAATTTCTTTCCGGCGGAACAACTGCAACTTCTCTTCAGAAAATAACAGGACGTTCTTTCGAAGTAGACGGCATTCTGAAAATGATCTGTGCTGCAATCGAAGTGAGATATCTGCAGTTGCGTTCAACCCGCGAAGGTCAACTCAGCAAGGAATATTTCAACCGCCTGTTCAAAGCCGGAATCATTACGCGTTTCACCGATTTCACGGCAATCTTCGAAGCAACTATTGTTGATGTTACAAAAGACGGTTTGCTCGTGCTCAAAGATGTGAGCGGGAACGACCGGAAGTTTGCGATGAAGGAAGTTGGTTGGATCGGTTAATTTTACCACATAGAAAAATTTGAAGTCCGTTGCTTTCTAAGACGTTTCGCGAAAAGCGAAACCCCACATAGTTCACATAGGGATGACGCTGGCGTATATCTGGTACGTCCCTATGTGTGCTCTGTGGAAAGCGGCTTGCCGCGCCCTTTAGAAAACAACGGATTGTGATAAACTATGTGGTAAAAATTAGAGGGTGTTAAGTGTCCACGCGAAGGGCTTCTCCGCAAACATCAACTTCGTTTTTCCCCAAACTTTTCCGAACAATTCACTGTCGCGATAACGATTCAGATGTTCTTCTGATTCCCAAACTGAAATGGTGAAGAAAACTTCCGGATTTGATTTTTCGTTGAGCAATTGCAACGAACAACAACCTTCAAATCCCCCGATGAATTGTTTATTCGCATTGAACACTGCAAGAAATTCTTCTCTTGCATCAGCGCGGAAATTCATTTTTACGATTCGGGTTATCATGATAGGGAGGAGGGAGGAGTTAGGAGTTTTGAATTTAATCCTGAGAACTTCTATGTGAAGTTGATTCTGATCACAGCATTCAATCGCATATTCAGCAGTTGACTGGCCTTTCCCTGATTAATGGCAATTTCAAGAACGCCATCGGAGTTGAACAATGCGAGTTTATCTCCTTCATCAACATCAGAATAACGCCGCGATATCGTATTGATTTCATCACCGATCAGCACGATGGAGAATGAACGTCCTTGTCCCACACGATCAAATTCGAATCGACGGATATCGGTTACGATATTGCCCATGCTGTCGATGTTCACCACGTTTCCTTTGATTACATCATCTTCAGGGAAATGTCGCGGACGGATCAGTTCTGCAATGCCGTTGAGTTTGTCTCCAAGTGTTTCAAGAGCAAGTCCGCTGGCAATTGCTGCGGCGAACGGAACATACACATCAAGCGCGGGGAATGAAGTGGGTTCATCACCGCCCTTACAGATTTCAATCACGAGATCAGGTCGTTCTTCCGTGAGCAATGAAAACAATCCGTTGTCTGAGCCAATGAAAAAGTGATCGTTGACACGGAACGCGATATGATTGAAACGTACAGAAGGCGCGGGGCCAACACATACGATGTGAATTGTTCCTTTCGGAAACTGATGCCAGGCATGTCCTAACGTAAATGCCGCCTGCTGAACATCAAACGGAGTAACCACGTGGGTGATGTCAATAATTTGAACTCCCGGAATTGCCGACAGCAAGGCACCTTTGACCGAGGCCACAAAATGATCTTTCAATCCAAAGTCTGATGTCAGTGTAATAATCGACATTGTGGTTACCTTTGCGGATAGCAGAAAGGTGCTTAATTTGCAGACAAAATTAAGGATCGCGCGGGAGCACAGAAGGAACCGCGGATCAAGTTGTTCACTATCAGATGCTCAAAGTTGGCTGAAGCTACTATCCAGATAAACGCCGTTGACCCGATTGTAATTTACGGAGTGAACGATTCCAAGCTAGAAAAACTCAGGAAGTACTTTCCGAAGTTGAAGCTTATTGCCCGTGGCGATATCATTCGCATTATTGGTGATAGTGAGGAGATTGCCCGTTTCGAGACTACTATCAACACGTTTATCGGTCACTTTAACAAGTACGGAAGTCTTACTGAAGCCAACATTGACAATCTGATGTCGGGCGATCAGAACGGTGAAGCACCTGAAACAGAATCGAAAGATGTGCTGGTTCATGGCAATCACGGATTGATTGTTCGCGCCCGTACGCCGGGGCAGGTTCGTATGGTGGAGGCCTGCACGAAGAACGATATGATGTTTGCCGTCGGCCCCGCAGGCACTGGTAAAACATACACCGCAGTAGCGCTTGCTGTTCGGGCATTGCGTAATCGTGAAGTGCGGAAAATTGTACTTACGCGTCCGGCGGTAGAGGCAGGAGAGAACCTTGGTTTTCTGCCGGGCGATCTGAAGGAGAAACTGGATCCGTACCTGCAGCCGTTGTATGATGCATTGCATGAGATGATTCCGGCCGACAAGCTGAAGAATTATATTGAGAATAATATTATTCAGATTGCGCCACTGGCCTTCATGCGAGGAAGAACCCTTGATAACGCATTCGTGATTCTCGATGAAGCGCAGAACGCGACTGAAAGTCAGTTAAAAATGTTTTTGACACGAATGGGTCCTTCTGCTAAATTCGTAATCACCGGAGATGTTACGCAGATCGATCTTCCACGGAATCAACCAAGCGGATTGTTGCAAGCCATGCGTTTGCTCAAGGACACTGAAGGAATTGAGTTCGTGATGCTCGACAGTCGCGATGTGATCCGCCACAAACTTGTAAAAAAATTAATTGAAGCATATGATAACGCAAGCAATGAACGCACTGACAAAAACCAGCTTTAACCTTCCCGGTCAAACGAAGTTTTACAAAGGCAAGGTTCGTGATGTGTACACCTTGAGCAACGGAATGCTCGTGATGGTGGTGTCTGATCGTATTTCCGCTTTTGATGTGGTTTTGCCAAGAGGAATTCCGTACAAGGGACAAGTTCTGAATCAGGTTGCTGCACATTTTCTCGACGCAACAAAGGACATTGTACCGAATTGGGTAATGGCAGTTCCCGATGCTAACGTAACTGTTGGTCGTTATTGCGAACCATTCAAAGTTGAGATGGTAATTCGCGGATATATGAGTGGTCACGCTTGGCGTGAATACAAATCAGGCAAACGTTCAGTGTGCGGTGTTGCAATGGCGGAAGGAATGAAAGAGAACGATAAATTCCCAGAGCCGCTCATTACTCCAACAACGAAAGCGGAAGTTGGTCACGATGAAGACATTTCACGCGAGCAGATTATGGCGACCGGATTGGTTTCTGAAGAACACTACGTTCAACTCGAGAAATATACGCGTGCGTTGTTCCAGCGCGGACAAGAAATGGCTGCCGAGCGCGGATTAATACTTGTAGATACAAAGTATGAGTTCGGTTTGGTAGACGGAAAAATTTACCTGATGGATGAAATTCACACACCTGATTCATCGCGTTATTTCTATAAAGAGGGTTACGAAGAGCGTCAGGCAAAAAGTGAGGGACAGCGTCAGCTTTCAAAAGAGTTCGTTCGTGAGTGGTTGATTGCCGGCGGATTTATGGGAAAAGAAGGACAGCAGATTCCGGAAATGACCGACGAATTCATCAAAATGGTTTCCGACCGGTACATAGAGCTCTACGAACATGTAACGGGAATGAAATTCGAGCGTGTAGAAGCGGGCGACGCGGAGAAACGTGCCGAACAAAATATTCTGAAATATCTGGCTTCTCACTAGGGGAATTTTCGCCGAATTTTCTATATTCGTTCAGTAACATTCACACCAAAACAACTAATTAAAAAACATAGTTATGGCTGACAAAGGAAAAATCGTAATTATCAATGATGGTACCGGAGGAATTATCGAGGAACCGAAAACTAAAGTTCAGTATTCATTCACGCAACCAAATCACGTAGAACTGTGCCTGAACGTTGGGGATAAAGTCAAATTTGAACCTGTCGCTGTTATGGAAGGTACTCCTCCTGCAGCGGTAAACGTTGAGCGCATTACAGCTGGTGTCGTTACAGCTGTTGATGATCAAGGTAGTGGTACCATATCCGAACGTCAAACCGACAAAGTGGTTAAGTTTTTCCAGCCATTCACAACTGAGACAGGAATTGCGGTGGGCGACGTAGTTCGTTACAGCCTCATCAACACAAAGACAGGTGAACTCGCAGTGAATCTGACAGAAGTAGACGAATAATAAATGCTATTCATACTGAACAGGCGGGGCGACCCGCCTGTTTTTGTATATTCGAATGCGATCCAACGTTTATGTATTCAAAGGCTAAATTTTTACTCTGCGTAGTTGCCTTTTGTCATTTCGTTAACCTGTCTGCTCAACAGACCAGGGTAGACAGCCTCAAATTAATTCTTGCGACCAGCGACGATACTGCACGTATCCGATTGTTGATCCTAACCAGCGAAGCGTATATAAATTTTGCTGCAAAGAAAGCAATTGAACCTGCGTCCGAAGCGCGTGTTCTGTCGGTACAACTTGGGGATGAAAAGAGAGAAGCGAATGCGCTGCTGGCCTTAGGTAAAGCATACGCTCAGGTAGGTGATATGACCAATGCCATCGCCTGCTTTGACCAATCAGTAGTTTTGATGCGGAAGGTTGGAACGGAAGCAGAAGTGGGTGATCTTCTTATCAACGAGGGTAACGCGTACAACGATGCCGGCGTTTACGATGAAGCACTGATGTCCAGCGTGGAGGCCTATACCATATTCGAGAAACTGAATGACAAGCGCGGAATGGCCCGTTCATTGGTCGTTTCGGGGAACGTACATCGGCTCTTGGAGCATTACAATATGGCCGTGAAGAATTTCGAAGAAGCAATGAACCTGAGCAAAACGTTGCAGGATAATAAACTCGAAGCCAGCTGTCTCAACAATCTCGGTATTGTTTATCAGAGAAAAGGAGTTTATGACTCGTCGCTGATGTACTTTGAAATGGCACGGCTTATTAATGAAAAGAGCAAGGATAATTTCTCGTTGGCAAAAGTTCTGAATAACATTGGAGGCACCTACTGGAACATGGCAATGAGTGCCGACTCTACAGTAGTGGCCGAACAGGTTCAGATGTACTATGATACGGCAACTCAATACTACCTGTCATCTCTTGAAATCCGTAAGCAGCTGGGCGACAGAAGAGGTCAGGCTTCTTCGCTTTACAACATTGGGGCAGTAAGTCTAATGCGCGGAGATGACGATAAGGCGATCGAATATTTTTTACGCGCTTTGGAACTTGCAAAAGATATACAGGCTATTGATATCCAGATGACAATTTACGAATCACTACACGAAGCGTATGTGAGAAAGGACGACGTTGAGAAAGCATTGGAATACTATAAAAAATTCACCGAGGCCAAGGATTCCATCTACGATAAAGACATGCAGGAGGGCATCGCAGAAATGCAGGCCAAGTTCGGAGTAGTTCAGGCAGAGGCAGAAACTCATGCTGCCGAAGCACAGAAAACACTCATCGTCTGGTCATCAGCACTCGGCGGAATCATTTTCATCATCATCATTTTCTTCATCTGGCGTCAATCGACTGAACGAAAAAAAGTGAACGTATCGCTCAACGAACAGAAGCAGGAAATCGAGAAAAAGAATGTCGCGTTGAATTCTGCAAATCTTGAAATCGAACTTAAGAACAAAGACATTACAGATAGTATCCGCTACGCACGTCGAATACAGGAAGCTATTCTGCCGGAGCTGGAATTTTCAACCACGTTAGGGAAGTCGGGATTTGTTTTATACAAACCGAAGGACATTGTAAGCGGCGATTTCTACTGGATGGCAAAAAAAGGCGACACTCTTCTGTTTGCCGCAGTTGATTGCACAGGTCACGGAGTTCCGGGTGCATTCGTGAGTATCGTATGCAGCAACCTTCTCACGCAATCAGTCAATGAACATGGTCTGCAGGAGCCGAACGATATTCTCAACGATGTAAATGCCCGTCTCTCGTTAACTCTTCGTCAGCGGGTCGACGAATCGAAAGTGCGGGACGGAATGGATATTGCCCTGTGTACTCTCAATACGCAAACGGGCATGCTGCATTTCGCGGGTGCGTTCAATCCGGCGTGGATTATGCGCAAAGGAGAACTAATTGAGCTCAAAGCCGACAAGTTCCCGGTTGGAAATTTCGAAGATGAAGACCTTCGTGTATTCGTTCGGCAGGAAATCCAGTTACAGAAGGGCGACAGAGTGTATGTCTTCTCCGATGGCTATAGCGATCAGTTCGGCGGTCCACTTGGCAAGAAATACAAGCGCGTACAATTCATTGAATACCTCAAGAAGATACAAGCCTATCCGGTGCACGAACACAGAGGTCTTTTAGAGCGCGAACACCTTGCATGGAAAGGCGCACTGGAGCAGATTGACGACATCGTAGTGATGGGAGTTGAATTCCCGATGGGAGCATAATTGAACAGTCTGTCAGGTAAGTGTCGTTTACCTGTTGAAAATTCATCGATAAGTTACCACCGATTGACCCGCATTTTAGAATGGGGCAGGGCTTTTTATCTATTTTTGATCGCCCCAAATGAGACCCTACGTCGCATTATTTTGTGTACTCGTCTTTGTTCTCGCCGCAGCTGATGTGTTCGCACAGCAAACAGTTGCCGGCTACGAATTCAAGGTTACGATTGATCTTGTCAACGTTTCGCGTGATAAGGATCGCGTACACGTTACGATTACGCCACCGCCGATACGCGCAAGGCAAATCCGTTACGTTTTGCCAGCTTACTTACCAGGTATAGGAACTAAAGTTGACGCAGGACAATTTCTCCATGAGTTTTATGCGCTCGACGATCAAGGTATGCCTGTGAAGGCAGTAAAACGCAGCGGTGGAAATGTTGTACTGCTCAAACTGCGTAAAGGAAGAACGCTGCGCAAACTGGATTACTGGGTCGACGATACGTGGGATCAGGGAGAAACGGGAAACTATCACAACGACCAGTACAATTTCGTTCCGAATGCGAACGGAACTTCATTTGTCTCGGGAAGTCAGTATCTCGTGAATACTCCATTCATGTTCGGCTACTTTGAAGGATATTCATGGATTCCTTACCGTGTTACAATTGCGCATGATGAATCACTCAATGCCTTCACTTCACTGAAACTGGCGGTGACACATCAGAATCGCGATGAATATGTTGCGAATTCGTACACTGATATTGTTGAGCATCCGATATTCTACGGCACTCCTGATACCTGCGGATTTCTGTCAGATAATGTTTACATCGATATCGCTGTAATTTCCGAAACCGGTACAATCACTGCGCGTCAGATCCGAAGATACATCGGGGCAGATATCGCAGCTATGACCCGATTTCTTGGCGACATTCCACCGCGACATTACCAGATGTTGTTCTACTTCGTATCGCCCAAAGATTTCAAAGCAGGAACCAAAGGAGTTTTCGGAGGAGTCGCACACAGAAACTCTGCAGTTTATTATCTCCTGGAATCCGCTGATGAAGAACAGCTCATCAATACAGTTGTGCGTGAATCCTCCGGCGATGTGCTGAAAACATTGATGCTACTGGATTGTTCTCAGATGGGAGTGACGGGCGATTTTCTCAAACCACAGGTTACAGAATGCTGGTGGCTTGCCGAAGGAATGAAATCGTATTTCAAGTGGCAGGCGGAATTGCGTGACTCGGTTGCAAACGAAGAAGAATTTATGAACGTGATCAGCGCAAAGATCAGGTTGTACACGCCGGTGAAAAATAAATCGCTTTCCCAGTTTAAAGATATGGCGAAAGCAATGCACGATCCGCTGGTTGCAGAGCAATTCAAAGCAAAGGCAATGCTAACTGTATTCCTGCTCGACATCAACATCACGCTTTCTTCAGGTGGTAATACCGGATTGAGGGAAGTAATTCTTTCGCTCAATGATTCTTCGGAATTTCGTGTCGATTCACTGGAGAAATTTCTGATCAGAAAAGTCTCGCCCGACATCGGCACATATTTCACGAAGTACGTTCGCGGCACAACCGAGTTGCCGATCATTCAAACGTTTGACAAAATCGGTTGGGTCTATTCACCGGTTGCATTTGATTCAATGCTCACGTTCGGACAAGTGAGTATGATGTACGATGAAAACGCAGATGCATTTTTCGTGCGCATGGCTGATGTTGGAAATCGCCTCACACTTCAATCGGGAGATCGACTGGTGAGCATCAACGGCATTCACGTTGACGCTGCGAATATGGAATCTGCCCTCGCAGCAATTTATTCGCCCTCTTCAGATGAAGCAGTTGAAGTAATTTTCATTCGCGGTAACCAGAACGTCACCGTTATGGCGGCACCCTTCTACAGTACCGTCGTCATTGACCACCTCGTGCGACCTGATCCGGCATGCACCACGGATGCGCTGTTGCTGCACAATCTCATTTTTTCGCCGGATAACTATTAATTGAAATAGTTAATTCATCATTCATCCGCTTAACTTTATTGAATGTTTCGAAAGGAAATCCGGTGGATCAAAATGTCGTTTCCCGCTTCTCAACTCGAAGAGAGGGTTGGTGAAGTCGTATATGCGGCAGGCCGGAAGCTCTGTTTCATGCGCACAGCAGAAGGAGTTTTCGCGATTGAAGATAAATGTCCGCACAACGGATTTTCTCTCTCTCACGGAAAAATAAGTGAAGACGGAAAAAGCGTTGTGTGTCCCATGCATCGTTATCAGTACAATCTTAAAACTGGCAGATGTAGTCACAGTTCCGGTGGAGCGGCGCATGTATTTCCGGTGGAAGAACGGGAAGATGGGTTATACATTGGTGTTGAAGAGACTATCTGGGGCTGGTAAATCCAGTAGGCAGTACGCAGTCTGGCAGTACGCAGTCAACGGATTTCTCGCCGAGGATTTAGCACATTACCCCATTAGCACATTCGCACATTAAACCTACCTTTGTTCCCAACGAAAACTACACTGATGTCTGTCCACAAAGAGATCAAAAAAGTGACCACCCACACGCTTCAGGAAATGAAACGCAAGGGTGAGAAAATCGCAATGCTTACGGCTTATGATTACACCACGGCAACTATTGTGGATGCAGCCGGTATAGATGTAATTCTGGTCGGCGACTCCGCATCGAATGTAATGGCGGGACATGAAACAACGCTGCCAATTACGTTGGATCAGATGATTTATCATGCGTCAAGTGTTGTGCGCGGAATTGATCGTGCATTAATCGTTGTTGATTTGCCATTCGGTTCGTACCAGGGCAATTCGAAAGAGGCACTGAACTCTTCGATCCGCATAATGAAAGAATCCGGGGCGCATGCGGTGAAACTCGAAGGTGGTGCAGAGATCAAAGAATCTGTTGAACGCATACTCACAGCCGGTATTCCGGTAATGGGTCACCTTGGTTTAACACCGCAATCGATTTACAAGTTCGGAACATACGCGGTACGTGCGAAGGAAGTAGACGAAGCAGCGAGATTGTTGCACGATGCACATGTATTGGAAGCTGCGGGGTGTTTTGCACTCGTACTCGAAAAAATTCCTGCAGCGCTTGCAGAAAAGGTGGCGAAAGAGATTTCAATTCCGGTAATCGGAATCGGAGCGGGTGGGGGAGTCGACGGACAGGTGCTGGTCTATCACGACATGGTTGGACTTACGCAGGAATTCAATCCGCGCTTTCTGCGTCGTTACGCCAACCTGAGCGATATAATTACAAGTGCGGTCGGAAATTACGTGAGCGATGTGAAGTCAAAAGATTTTCCGAATAAGAACGAACAATACTAATGCGCAATACGCAATTGACAATGCCCAATGCGCAGTGAATGCTTATTACTGAACTTGCGCATTGCGTATTGAAAATTGCGCATTGAATTAGATGGTCTTCACCCCGTGCAGATTCACCAGCCACAACAATTGTCCGATGTGATTATTCTCGTGACGGATGTGGTGCATGATTGTATTGCGCATCGTTTTCCCACCGAGGATTTCCCAAGCCAATTTATTTTCGGCATCGAGATTCGCAGGATCGAGTGACGCAAGATGATCCATGCTCAATTGATGCACCTTCTTGAATCCGGCATAGATTTCCGAATACGGCACACCACAATTCTCTCCGTCTTCTGCAGGTTTTCCAAGCGCAAACGCTTTCAACCACGGTACTTCCGGATTCGGTCCACCGGTTGAACGTAGGATAAGATTGTTCTCTGCCCATGCCATGTGTGCGATCAGCCAGTACACGCTGTTCATCTTTCTGCCGTTCGCTTCGAAGCGTGTCTGGAGTTCTCCTTCTTTTCCTTCGAGTCGCTTCAAAGCGAAGTGTGCAAGCTGACGCGTTGCATCAACCATGTTACGAAGAGTTGTGAGTTCTGATTTTGGATCCATAAGGTTAAAGATACTGTTGTTAGCGTTTGATAGTTGATTCCATTTAAGCTAGTGGTGGTTTCATTCCACGAAGTATATCGCGCAAATCCACATTTGTTTCAATGTACTGAAGTATTCTGTGGAGCACCATAGCATTTAGCGTCGACCGAAAATCCATCGGATAGGAAATACCTGCATCGCGTTTTGAGCGAATAAGTAACCAGCCGTTTTCTGTTACGCCTGCCACATCGTACCAATCGAGCGAGTAATCATAACTCCTGCCTGAGTAGCGCTTGTCCGTGAAATGAACACCGTTGCGATTGATAATTACTTCGCCAACTTCAACATTATTACCAAAATGAATACTGCGAATCATGTCCGTAATCAGACGATTGCCCAGATATTCCCAAATCCAATATTCAATTTCACCTGCGATGTTCCGGTTCGCACTCATATTGCCAATCCAGTTCAACATCCCGAAATGAATAATATCGCCGGACGTATCAATGAATTTGTAGAAGTGACTACCACCGACATTCAGTCCACCCGACTGATTGACGATCGCGCCATAACAAAAGCCGGTGATGTCTTTTACTTCCATCTGTGTATCGTGGAATGCGAGATGTTCATGATTGATGGAGAACACTTTCGGTTCTTCAATCATGTTCATTCGTATTTCAGTTTCGTAAGCCATGCGGAATGAGTGACTACTGATTCTTCAGTTTCACCATCGTAAGAATCGTCGCAATCGCAACAGTATCTCCCGTTGCACCTTCTACACCGAGTTCATCGCGCACATCCTGAGTGCTTGCATCGTAAACGTCAACGACCCACTTCACGATTCCACATTTCACTTCTGAACCGTCTGCAGCTTTCAGTGGTTTGTCGTTTTCAATTTTCTCTTTGCACGTGAAACGCACTCCGATTGTCATCTTCGGGTAAATAGGTTTGGTGAATCGGCACTCATCAATTCCGTAGTTAAGCAACACCGGACCTTTTGGCGGATCAACGAACAATCCTGCCGCGCGGGAGAGAATGAAATATCCGTGAGCAACTGTGCGCTTGAAGATTGTTCCGTCAAGCGATTTCGGATCCATGTGCGCGTAGAATTTATCGCCACTGAGATTTGCGAAATCGAGAATATCATTTTCAGAAACAGTGTGAGTAGGAGTGATGAGTGTTTCACCAACTTCAAGATCTTCGAAGTGTTCGCGGAAAGGATGAACTCCCTTGTCGATATACTTCGCACCGTACTGATATTGATTCGTAACCACTGTCAGCATAGTTGGTGAACCCTGGAT
>CAYUTR010000063.1:0-16100 GCA_964447465.1 uncultured Chryseobacterium sp. | reverse complement strand
AGAGATGACGGCCTGCTGGCAACGAACGGGAAGAAAATCCGTCTGTTAGACAAACCGGGTTTAGGCAGAACATCACAAGACCTTTGAGATAGGAGTTGGGAGATCGGAGACGGGAGTAGGAACTGGTGTGAAAGAGGTAAAGTATGACTAGCATCCCGGTTCCGTTACAATGTTAAACATGGCCATTTACTCCAGTCTCCCAACTCCCATCTCCCAACTATTTGCTATCTTTGCCCGCTTATTGAATATGCCAAGAAGGTTATTTATCGTTTTTTCGCTCATTATGGCCCTTTTCATGGGGTCTTGCAATAGTTTCAGCAAGATTCAGAAGAGCACTAACCTCGAGGAAAAATTCAAAGCCGCTAAAGAGTATTACGCAAAGAAGGAATACGTAAAAGCTCAGTTACTTTTCGACGAGCTCTACGCTGTAATGCGGAATACGGATAAAGGCGAAGACGTTCTTTACTATCTGGCTTATTCGAATTACAACATGGGCGATTTCATTCTCGCAGGATACCAATTTGCGGTATTCTACAGAACGTACCCGCTAAGCACGCGTGCTGAAGAATGTTTGTACATGAGCGCTTTGTGTCACTACGAGATTTCTCCACCATACAGTCTCGATCAGTACGACACTTATCTCGCGATCGAACGCTTCCAGTATTTCACGCAGATGTTTCCAAACAGTCCACGTGTTGCCGATTGCAACAAACAGATTGACATTCTGCACGAGAAGCTCGACAAGAAGCAATTCGAAATTGCAAAGATGTACCTGAACATCGGCGACTACAAAGCAGCGATTGCTTCTTTTGAACAACTGCTGCACGATGTGCCTGATACGAAATTCAGGGAAGAAAGCATGTACCTGCTGGTTAAAGCGAAATATTTCCTCGCATTGAACAGCATCGAAGCCAAAAAAGAACAGCGCATTAACGAAGCGCAGACGCAGTACAATACCTTCGTGAAGGAATTCCCGGAGAGTGAATACGGAGAAGATGCGAAATCGTTCGAGGAGAAAATTATCAAGCTCCGCGAAGATTTTCAGAATGATAAAAAGAGTAGAACCAATTAATAACTATCACAATGGTTGATTTCAAAAAGTCGAATGCAGATGTTACAACAGTTACACGCGATTTGCGCAAACTGGATACTGAAACGCACAACATCTATGAGTCTGTTGCGATCATTTCTAAGCGCGCAAACCAGATCAGTGCGGAACTGAAAGAAGAACTCACAGGAAAACTGAACGAGTTTGCTTCACATACCGACAACCTTGAAGAAGTATTCGAGAATCGCGAGCAGATCGAGATCTCTAAATTCTACGAGCGTCTTCCGAAACCGGTGAATATCGC
The DNA here is from genome assembly GCA_964447465.1 of uncultured Chryseobacterium sp. Classification (GTDB taxonomy): domain Bacteria; phylum Bacteroidota; class Bacteroidia; order Palsa-965; family Palsa-965. The sequence continues at coordinate 14,748 of CAYUTR010000063.1, read as the reverse complement.
CATCCAGGAATTTGCTGAAGACAAGGTTTATCACCGTAATCCGATTAAGGAGCAGGAGTAAATCCTGTGAAAAGCATAAGACATGGACATGGTGGTGAAAGCTGCTGTGTCTTTGTTGTTTCAGGTAATCACTGCTTTTGTGTTGCCTGCGGCGAAAAAGATTTGCAGATATGCCGATTAGTCGATTTGCAGATGCCAGTACTAATAACAATTAATACAATCAACTAATCAGCATATCAACTAATCTGCAAATCATTTCGACTGTGCTTCAAGGTAAGAAAGTCATTGTAGGAATTACAGGTGGAATAGCCGCGTATAAGGTTCCTTTGCTCGTACGTCTGCTGGTGAAAGCCGGAGCTGATGTGCAAGTGATGATGACTCCTTCTGCGCATGAGTTTGTGACGCCACTGACACTTGCTACGCTTTCGAAGAAACCTGTTCTTTCAAAATTCACAGAAGGCAACGAAGGTGTGTGGAACAATCACGTTGACCTTGGGCTTTGGGCCGATCTCATGGTGATTGCACCAGCTACTGCAAATACGATTTCTGATCTCGTTCACGGCAAAAGCGAAAACATTCTTCAGGCTGTATTTCTTTCAGCACGTTGTCCGGTGGCAATTGCACCCGCGATGGATCTGGACATGTATCAGCATCCAGCAACGAAAGAGAATCTTGAAACACTTCGTCAGCGCGGAACGCTTATCATTCCTCCGGGAACGGGAGAACTTGCCAGCGGTTTGACCGGAGAAGGTCGCATGGCGGAGCCGGAAGAAATATATTCTTTCATTGAGACAACGTTAACGCATGCGAACCGTCTTTCAGGAAAGAAAATCCTGGTAACAGCGGGCCCGACATACGAACCAATAGATGCTGTGCGTTTTATCGGCAATTTTTCCAGCGGGAAGATGGGCATTGCCATTGCAGATACATTGGCGCGACAAGGCGCAGAAGTAACGCTGGTTTGCGGTCCGAGTAAAGAGCGCACAAGTGACTCCAACGTAAAGCGAATTGATGTAACGACCGCTTCTGAGATGTTTGAAGCCTGTTCAAAAGTGTTTCCTACAGTTGATGCGGCGATAATGACAGCTGCTGTAGCTGATTTCCGTCCGAAGAATGTTTCTGACCGTAAGATCAAGAAAGAAGAAGGCGGAATGGCAGAAGTGGAACTGGAAGAAACGCAGGACATTCTCGCTTCATTGGGAAAGATGAAGAAAAATGGTCAGGTTCTTGCTGGCTTTGCTTTAGAAACCGATAACGAAACTGCCAATGCAAAGTCGAAACTCGATCGTAAGAACCTCGATTTTATCGTGATGAATTCATTGCGGGACGCAGGAGCAGGATTCGGAACCGATACCAATAAGATTACCGTCTTTACGCGTGACGGAAAAACGCATAACTTTGATTTGAAACCGAAAAACGAGGTTGCGCAGGACATTGCTGATGTGCTGTTCACCTTTCTGAACAAATGAGAAAACTGGTAATTATTTTAGTTGCAGTGCTGTCCGTGTTCCAGGTGAACGCGCAGGAACTGAATTGTCAGGTGCAGGTGGTTGCTCCCCAGATCCAGGGGACGATGGAAAAGCAGATTTTCGAAACCCTTCAGAAAAGTGTTTATGAATTCATGAACAACACGAAGTGGACGACTGATATTTATTCACTTGATGAGCGCATCAACTGTTCTATGTTCATCAACATCACGGAAAAAATTTCGACTGACGAATACAAAGCGACGCTGCAGATTCAATCGACTCGCATAGCTTACAAGTCGACATTCCCTTGCATCATGTTCAATCACAACGACGTTGATTTTCAGTTCCGGTACATTCAGTTTCAACCACTGGATTTCTCAATGAATCAGCACCTGAGTAATCTTACTTCGGTGATGGCCTATTACGCTTACGTAATTCTCGCGATGGATTATGATTCCTATGCGCTCAACGGTGGTACACCATGGTGGCAGAAGGGACAAACTATTGTTGCGAATGCGCAGAACACTCCTGAGAAAGGATGGAAGTCATCTGAAAGCACCAAGAACCGCTATTGGCTGGTTGAAAATATGCTGCAGCCAACATTTGCTCCTTTACGTACGTGCATTTACAACTATCATCGCCTCGGTTTCGATGTAATGTACCAGGACGTTGAAGGTGGTAGAGCAGAAGTTCTGAAGGCATTGCAGGCGTTGGAGCCCATTCACAATCTTAAGCCATTGTCGTTCCCTATGCAGATTTTCTTTAATGCAAAGTCGGATGAGATCGTAAAGCTCTTCTCCGGCGGAACGCAGGATGAAAAGACGAAGGTGGTACCGCTTCTCCAGAAGATCGATCCCGGGCATGGGATTGTGTACCAGAATATCACTCGAGCACAATAGAGGCTGTCTGCGACGCTTTGCACGGCGAACGGCGTAAATTCAACCAATACTTATTCTAAACCCACGCGACACGGCGGTAAACACCCGACTACGTCGCGAGAACATAATTTCCTTTGGCCTGATCGCTTTAGCGATCACCCCGTGCCGCGTGGGTTTAGAAAACAAAGTACGTCCCCGTTTCGCCGCGCCTCCGTGTAAAGCGCCGCAGGCAGCAGGGATATTTGTCAGCCACAAGCAGAAATAGTTATTTTTGGTACAGTTTTGGATTCCACTCCATCCATAACTACCGCCGAAAACATGAAAACATCTACTTTCCGATCAAAAGCACTGAAATTCATCGTTGCCGCGTTCATTCCGGCACTGTTTGTTGTTCCAGCCTGCAAAATGGGTCACGTTTCACTTCAGGTTCTTGAGCCTGCTGATGTAACATTACCATCGCACATCCAGAAATTTATTCTTGCCGACCGTACACGTCCTGAAAAAGGAAATGGTCAACAGGCAATCAACATCCTTGAAGGCATTCTCACAGGAGAAGGTTTATTCCAGGATAAATGGGCTTCCGAAGATTGCATCGAAGGATTGCGTCAGAAACTCACAATGACACCACGTTTCTCTGTTACAGTTGCTGCTCTTGATACAGCGCTTAAAGGAACAGGTCGTCGTCAGACGAAGCCACCGCTCGATTGGGCAACCGTATCGAAGCTTTTGGGTGGAGATTCTACCGCTGCACTGGTTGTCCTGGAAGCGTTCGATTCCAATACGAATCTCTTCAATGATGTTACGCAGGTTGCACAAAAGCAAGCTGACGGTACATCTATAAACGTTCCGCAATACAATGCGCACGGAAAAATTACGGTGTACACTACCTGGAGAACGTATGACCTGAAGACGAGAACAATCGCAGATCAGTTTTCTACAGAAAGCGTTCAGCAGTACGATGCGAGCGGAAAGTCACTTGCAGAAGCTGAGAGCCGCTTGCCACAGCGTAACGATATGACAAGCCGCGCAGGAGTTTACGCAGGCCAGCAATACGGCCACCGCATTTCTCCACAGTACGTTTGGGTTTCGCGCGAGTACTACAAGAAAGGCAATTCCCAAATGAAAACCGCTGGTAAAATGGCGCGTTACAACAATTGGAAGATGGCTGCTGAAGTATGGAACAAAGAAGCAACCAGTTCCGACGCGAAAATTGCACGTCGCGCGAGCATGAACATGGCTCTTGCCGCTGAGCAAACCGGCGACATCGATCTTGCTATTCAATGGTGCGAACGCGCTGTGCAGATGGGCGACAAGAAAGCCATGCGGTATCTTCAGACACTGCAGTGGAGAAAAGCACAGAATGATCGATTGAAGGAACAGATGAAAGGCAAACAATAAAAACAAAAACCGGCGAAAGGCCGGTTTTGTTTTTATTGGATGTGCCGACCCTTCGACAAGCTCAGGACAAGTATGCCAATGTGCCAATATGCCGATTGAAATGTGTGCTAATAACACGTTAGAATCTTCGTTCAGCACATTAGCATATTAGCACATTAGCACATTAACTTTGCGGCGTGTATCGCTACATCCTGCGGCCGTTTCTTTTCCTAGTCGATCCCGAGAAAGTTCACTACTTCGTTTTCGATTGCCTCCGTTTCTTCATGCGGATTCCGGGATTCAAATCGCTGTTTCGTGCATTGTACGTTGTTCAGGATAAACGCCTGGAGCGCGAAGTTTTCGGACTGAAATTTTCGAATCCTGTCGGACTTGGTGCAGGTCTTGACAAAGACGCGAAGTTGTTTGATGAACTCGGTCTTATTGGATTTGGGTTTATCGAAATAGGAACGCTCACCCCAAAAGCTCAGCCGGGAAATGACAAACCACGTTTGTTTCGCCTGAAGAAAGATTCAGGATTGATCAATCGCATGGGTTTCAACAACGAAGGCGCACAAGCTGCTGCTGAGCGATTGAAGAAACGCAAAACGAATGTGATCGTCGGTGGCAACATCGGCAAGAACAAAGTCACTCCGAACGAAGAAGCGATTGGCGACTATGAAAAATGTTTCGAATCGCTGTTTGAATATGTCGATTATTTCGTGGTGAATGTAAGTTCGCCGAATACACCAAACCTTCGCGAGTTGCAGGACAAAGCGCCACTCACTGCGTTGTTGAATCGCATGAAAGAACTTAACGCGCAAAAGAAAAATCCTAAACCGATTCTGCTGAAGATTGCGCCAGATCTGACCGATTCGCAATTGGATGACATCATCGACATTGTACAAACGACGAAGATTGATGGAGTGGTTGCTACGAATACCACAATTTCGCGTGAGGGTTTAATTACTCCGGCGTCCTCACTCCAAGCCATAGGCATGGGCGGTTTGAGCGGAAAACCATTGGCAAAGCGCGCAACTGAAGTGATTCGATACCTCCATACGAAATCAAGCGGAAGTTTTCCTATTATTGGAGTAGGAGGGATTCATTCTGCAGAAGATGCGATTGAAAAACTGGAAGCTGGCGCAACGCTTGTGCAGCTGTACACAGGGTTTATTTATGAAGGACCGAGATTGATAACGAGGATTAACAAGGCGATTCTGCAGCGCACAAAATGATTTGCTGATTTGCAGATATGCCGATATGCTGATTAAAAAATGAACAAAGAAATAGAACTAGTAGAATGTCCACGCGATGCTATGCAAGGCATTGAGGAATTCATTCCGACAGAGAAGAAAGCCGAGTACATCAATCAGTTGCTGAAATGCGATTTCGATACGATGGATTTCGGAAGCTTTGTATCTCCACAAGCCATTCCGCAAATGAAGGACACAGCGGAAGTTCTCGAGCTGCTGGATCTCGGCATTTCGAATACAAAGTTGTTGGCGATTGTTGCGAACAAGCGTGGAGCTCAAGACGCTTTGGACTTTGGTGAAATCGAATTGCTCGGATTTCCGTTTTCAATTTCTGAAACGTTCCAGATGCGCAATACAAATTCGACAATTGCAGAATCACTGAAGCGTGTGGACGAGATTCAGTCGCTTTGCATCAAGAAGAAGCGCAAACTGGTGGTATACATTTCCATGGCGTTCGGAAATCCTTACGGAGACGAGTGGAACACGGATGTAGTTATACATTGGGCGAAAGAATTGTCGTGGCGCGGTATTCAGACGATTGCACTTGCTGATACAGTTGGTGTTTCGACTCCGGATACAATTACGCAGCTTTTCTCCAGCCTCATTCCTGAATTTACGCGAGTGAACTTCGGTGCGCATCTTCACACTACTCCTGAAACATGGAGAGAGAAAGTTGATGCAGCATGGAATGCAGGTTGCCGCCGATTTGATTCTGCCGTGAAAGGCTATGGCGGTTGCCCGATGGCAGAAGACAAACTCACGGGCAATATGCCGACAGAGAAATTGCTTTCATTCTTCGAAGAGAAGAAGATTGAAACGGGAATTAAGATGAAAGAATTCGAGAAAGCACTCACGGCTGCAGATAGTGTTTTTCATTAGCAGACTGGATGTATGTGCAGACCCTTCGACGGGCTCAGGACAAGTTTGCAGATGTGAAAATGTGCAGATGCGTTTCTTGTGAGCTGCTAACACCATCAGAATTTACACATCTGCACATCTTCACATTTGCACATTAAAAAAGGCCCACTTGCGTGAGCCTTCAACTGTATAGTGGGTGGTAGAGTACTAGTGTGAACCGAGATCGTCGAATGAAACATCGGTTGTAACCGGCTGCTCATTGTTGTGTGATTCGCTTTGCGATTCTCCTTGGGGAGCAGATTCGTGACTGACATTTCCGTTTGGAAGCTGCGCGTTACGATTCTTGATGAAGCTGATTACTTCATGCAATCCGTCAGCGAACTTGTCGAAATCTTCTTTGTACAGGAACAACTTGTGTTTCTCGTAATGGAAACGTCCGTCATCGCCAAAGCGTTTTTTGCTTTCAGTAATTGTCAGGTAGTAGTCATTTCCTTTTGTGGCTTTCACGTCAAAGAAATACGTACGCTTACCCGCCTTCACAGGTCTCGAAAAAATTTCGCCAGCATCTCCAAAGCCCTGGCGCTCCTCGTTTGTCATCGGTTTTTGGTTGGTGTATTACAAAATTAACAAAAGTGCCGACACTGCCAAATGTTAAGTCGCTTATTTTCAGCGGTTTCGTCGATTGTCGGTAGATACTTGGACACCCTATAATTCGTTGAAAATCAATCAAGAGGCTGTGATTTTCGGCTTCCTGCGGAGCTTTACACGGCGACACGGAGAAACGGAGCCCGTTGTTTTCTATTCTAAACCCACGCGGCACGGAGGATCGCTGAACCGATCTACGTTAACTTGAAAACCAAAGTGGATACGCTAGAATAAACCCGCCGTTTCTCGTGGGCTTCGTTTTTTTTCTCCGTTCCGCCGCGTCGCCGTGTAAAGCGTCGCAGACAGCCTATATTTGTTTAGGCAAAACCTTATGAAGCATTTCCTCACTTTCGCAACGGGATTCGTCCTGTGTGTTTCTGCATTTAGTCAGAACACGTTCCAGAAAACTTACGACCTGAATCAGGACGATGAATTTCTATCCTGTGTGCAATCTGCTGATGGCGGATTCATCATGGGCGGATATTCCGTTGGTGTTCCGTTTGGTGGAGTTGTAGTGAAGACATGGAACGACGGCACGGTACAATGGTCGAAAACAGTTGGTGGAACGCGCATCACTGATGTTGTTGAAACCGCGCAGGGAATGATTTATGTTGCCGGTGAAAATCAGATAAGCAATAACACCAATTTCTTTCTTGTGAAGTTGAATGGTACCGGAACAATTGTGTGGTCGCGCACATATGGAAAAACTGCAGAGCCCGATGCTTTGTTTTCAATGGCATTGTGTCCTGATGGTGGAGTGATTCTCTCTGGCAGCGCAGATTCTACAGCAGGTTCAGGATTTCTTCCGGTTGGTTACATCGTGAAAGTTGACTCATCAGGAAATCACCAGTGGTCGCGTTATGTTTCAGGTGGCAACGGAGAAATTTTCTATGTAACGAAACCTGTGAGCACAGGCGGATATCTTTCCTGCGGATACACCGGAAGTTTTGGTTCAATGGTTGGAACGGAAGCATACGCTGTGCGTTGGGATGCAAATGGAAACATGTTGTGGACATCAGTATTCGGACACAACAACCGCTTCGATCGCATTTACGACTTCGTTGAAAAACCTAACGGCGGATTTTTCGTCACCGGAAAAGGGTTGTACACTTCTACAACTGATAATCTGTGGATGGCGAGTCTTGATAACGCGGGACAAGTAATCTGGCATCACAATTACAGCATGTACGATGACGTGAATCGTATTCTGCTATTGCAGGATGGAAGTCTCGCGATGTGCGGTTACAACGTTGACATGAACCTCGGAATTTACAACCAGAGTTATCTGATCAAAACAGATACGCTCGGCGCAATTACTTGGGCGAAACAATATGGTGCAAGCGGACTGATTGACGACAGACTCTTTTGTGCCTTTGAAACTACTGACGGCGGATTTCTACTTTCAGGAAGTACATACGGCACAGGTGTGCAACGTACGTGTTGGGTTGTCCGTGCAGATAACACAGGAAGCAGTACATGTCGCGATACAGCGCTGAGCGTTGTAGTTACAAACCTGACGATCGCATCAACAACAGGTGGAACAGTTTCTACTGCGGCATACAATGCGAATGTTTCAGCGGTGCAGTTTAATGCGAATATGACGCAACAGTACTTCTGTGGTGGACCAACTTCAGTCGATCAGTCAAATCAGTCAGCAGTCGGGCAGTCAGCTGTCAGTGCGTATCCGATTCCTGCTCACGGTTTATTGAGTGTTGAAGCAGATCCTGAGTATTATGAATTTGCACGCATTTATTCTATGGATGGCAAGCTGGTGTTGAAGCAGCGTATTACTGAGCGTTACACAGCAATTGATATTTCAGAACTCGGACCGGGAATGTATATGCTCGATCTTCGGGGAAAGGCTAATATCACTTCAATAATAGTTGTGGAGTAATACAGACTAATACTTGCCGCTGATTTCGCTGATGCCACAGATTGTTGGGGTAAAAGAATTTTTAAGCTTTCCGTGGTTAAAGGAATTTAAGGGTGTCATTCCCTTTTCAATTCTTTTAACTCCAAACGAACAAAGAAATTTTAATCTGCGTAATCTGCGCAATCTGCGGCAAAGAAGCCACGATCTATTTGCGCAAATCATCCACCTGCTTCTTGTAAAGCTCAGCATACAATCCGTTCTTCTGTACCAGCTGTTCGTGCGAGCCTTCTTCAGCAACACCACCATCTTCCATCACAATAATGCGATCGGCATTGCGCACAGAGGAAACACGGTGAGAAATGATCACAGTCGTCTTACCATGCATGATGCGGTCGAGGTTACCTAGAATTTCTTCTTCGGTTTCTGTATCAACTGCAGAAAGACAATCGTCGAACACCAGCACTTTCGGATGTGTTACAATCGCACGCGCAATGGAAATACGTTGTTTCTGTCCACCTGAAAGAGTAACTCCACGTTCTCCAACCATCGTGTTGAAATTTTCCGGAAACTCCATAATGTTGGCATAAATCGCGGCATCTTTTGCGGCTTGCTTCACGGCTTCTTCGCTGTTTGATGCAGTATCCGCCAATGAATTGAAGCGAATGTTTTCGGCAATCGTATCAGAGAATAAGAAAACTTCCTGCGGAACATAACCGGTGTTCGCACGGAATTCATCCAGATTAATTTCGCGGATGTCTTTGTCGTCGATGAGCACTTGTCCTTCGTTCACATCATACAAACGGAGCAACACTTGTGCAACTGTTGATTTTCCTGAACCTGTGTGACCCAGAATTGCAACCGATTCACCAGGATTTGCTGTGAAAGAAAAATTATTCAGCGCTTTGATTCCTGAATCGGGATAAACAAAGCTTACATTTTTGAATTCGATTTTTCCTTTCAGGTTCAGCGGCTCCGGTGTTGCGCTCTTAATTGCAGGTTCTGTTTTCAGGAATTCACTGATGCGTTCCTGCGATGCCGCAGCTCGTTGCACGAGTGATGTAACCCATCCGAGCGCTGCAATCGGCCATGTAAGACGAATTACAAACAACACGAATGCCGTGATCACGCCTACACTGATTTTTCCGTGAATCGCATCCATTCCACCAACGTAGACAGTGAGAATGATGCTTAATCCGATGAGCAACATCATGAATGGCTGAAACAGTGCTTCCGTTTTCGCTAACCCAAGACTCCGGATGCGATATTCTTCAGCTTCATTCGCAAATCGCTGTTGTGTGTGATTTTCATGTGCAAATGCTTTCACAACGCGAATTCCGGAGAATGCTTCCTGCGCGCGAGTTGACAACAATGAAAGCTGTGCCTGTACACCAAGACTTTTCTTATTGATGATGTTGCTTACGAAGTAGATAGTAAAGGTTAAAACAGGCAACGGCGCAAGGACGCACACCGTGAGTTTCACATCCGAATCAAGCATGAAGGAAATAGTCATGAAGAGCGTGATGAATGTTGAAATGGTATACATCACTGCAGGACCAATGTACATGCGTACACGTGAGACATCTTCACTGATGCGATTCATTAAGTCGCCCGTGTTATTGCGTTTGTAAAATGCCTGATCAAGTTTCTGGTAATGAGCGAAGATTTCATTCTTCATATCGTACTCGATGAGTCGCGACATTACAATGATGGTCTGACGGGTTAGAAACAGAAAGAATCCGAATATCAGCGTGTGCAAGATGATTTCTAATCCAAAGAGCAGAAGAATGTGATTCACCTGATCTCTCGGTAAATCGTTTTGCGATGCGAACCCGGCGAAATCAAGACCCACGCCCAGAAGCTTCACTGGCTTTAAGCTATAGTAGGTCGAAACCAGTATAAAAACGATACCCGATAGAAACCGAATTTTGTACTTCCAGAAATATTTGTTCAGATAACCGAGCGCTTTCAACTTCCTGTCGATTTCAAGGGGATTTTCGTGAGAAAAAACAGCTACTTTTGTGCCCTCTGAACGACAGAGCAAAATTAAGGAATTATCAACCTTAAAATACGAGCTGAAATGGTAACAGTTAATGAGCAACAGGTTCTTTCGGGCCCCTTGACTCAAATGGGCGTTTTCGATCACGAACAAGTTGTGTTCTGTAACGATAATACCACCGGTCTTAAGTCAATCATCGCAATTCACAATACTACTCTTGGACCTGCACTCGGGGGAACCCGTATGTGGCCGTACGCAACTGAGGCAGAAGCACTGACAGATGTTCTTCGTTTGTCGCGTGGCATGACTTACAAAGCTGCTGTAGCCGGATTAAATCTTGGCGGAGGTAAAGCTGTGATCATTGGCGATTCGCGCAAAGACAAGAGCGAAGCTTTAATGCGTCGCTTCGGAAAATTTGTTGACAGTCTCGGCGGAAAATATATTACTGCGGAAGATGTTGGTATCGGAACGCGCGATATGGAATACGTGAACATGGAAACACGTCACGTAACCGGTATTCCGCCAGCATTGGGCGGAAGTGGAGATCCATCTCCGGTAACTGCATATGGTGTTTACATGGGAATGAAAGCATCAGCAGCAGACCGTTGGGGCAGTGACAGTCTTGCAGGTAAGAAAATTGTAGTGCAGGGAGTTGGCAACGTTGGTTCACACCTTGTTGATCATCTCATGAAAGAAGGTGCGAAAGTTACCATCTGCGATATTTATGAAGACCGCATTGCGATGGTGAAGAAGAAACATTCGGGTGTTGAAGTTGTCAACGGAGATCAGCTGTTCAACCTTGATATGGACATTTACGCTCCATGTGCACTGGGTGCAACAGTAAATGATGCTACATTAAAGCAACTGAAATGTTCGATCATCTGCGGTGCTGCAAACAATCAGCTTGCCGAGGAAGTGAAGCACGGAAAAATTGTGATGGAAAAAGGAATCCTGTATGCGCCCGATTATGTGGTGAATGCAGGTGGACTGATCAACGTATATTCAGAAGTTGCAGGCTTCGGAACGGATTATGCAATGAAACAAGCTGAAAATATATACACAACAACTGCAGGGATTCTTGCGCTTGCTAAAAAAGATAATATTCCAACGTATCTCGCTGCAAATAAAGTTGCGGAGAAGCGCCTGGCAGGAATTGCACATATACGCACACGTCGTTAATGCCAAATGTCATCCCGATAGCGATCGGGAGCCAAATGCATCGCGATTGAAATAGAAATGCTCACAAGGAATTGAAGTTCTTTTTATGCTAAACAGGAGATACCTACGTATCAAAGCCATGCAATCGATTTACAGCTTTTTCCAATCGGAAGATGCTGATCTGGCGGCAGGCGAAAAAGAACTTCTCCGTAGCATAGATCGTACATACGACTTGTACATGACAGCGCTGGTGTTTCCGTGTGAACTTGCGGATCTCGCGGCAAACAAACAGGAAATCGCGCGTAACAAGATGCTTCCGACAGCGGATGATCTGAACCCGAGTCTGAAGTTCATCAACAACCGACTGATCAATAAAATTCGCGATTCAAAAAACGTGCAGAAGGAAGTCAGCACGCATCGAATCGGTTGGCAATCCGATCCGGCGATTGAACTCATCCGCAAGTCGTGGGAGAATATCAAGAATTGGGACGCGTATAAAATTTACATGGCTTCATCTGAAAGCTCATGGGCAGAAGATGCTGAAATAGTCATCGATATTTTCCGTAAGCACGTTGGGGACTCTGATATTTTTGAACAGTACATCGAAGAAGTTAGTTTGCACTGGCCGGGCGATATGAATATGGCCGTTGCGCCTGCGTTGATTAAGACATGCGAAGCCGCAACTGAAGATGCTGATATCCGTTTGGCACCGTTGTATAAAGATCCGGAAGACGACAAGCAATTCGTGTTAGATCTATTCCGCAAAACGATACTTGCAAACGAAGAATCTTCGAAACTTATAGGTGATAAAACAAAGAACTGGGAAGTTGATCGCATTGCAGTGATGGATGTTATCCTGATGCAAATGGCGATTACGGAGCTTAGAAATTTTTCAAGCATTCCGGTGAAGGTAACATTGAACGAATACATTGAAATTTCAAAAACCTACAGCACACCTAAATCGCGTCAATTCATCAATGGAATCCTGGATAAGCTGGTTGCTGATTTCAGGGTGAATGGATGGATTAACAAGACAGGTCGCGGACTCATGGAATAGTTACCGGTTCCTTCATTAAGACCTTAAAGGTTTTTTAAGAAACCTTTAAGGTCTTACTAGGGAACTTTGAGTAAATTTGATCAAAATTCAACACAACATGAAAACCATTTTCTCAGCGAAGAATCTTTTCGTTTTCATCCTTGCAGCAGGATTCACTTCCTGTGCGCCACGGTCGAAAGAGAACGTAGATACGGACATGGTAAACATTGAGGCAACTGCGAGTGGGAACGCTCCAACCGGTAAAGCTCCGTCAATGAAGTTCGAAGAAATGAGCCACGACTTCGGAACTATTTCCCAGGGTGAGCGCGTTACCACACAGTTTAAGTTCACAAACACCGGTGGAACTGAACTTGTGATTTCTGAAGCACACGGAAGCTGCGGTTGTACCGTTCCTGAATATCCGCGTAAGCCTATTCCTCCGGGAGGCGAAGATGTGATCAGCGTTGAATTCAACAGTGAAGGAAAACAAGGCAAGCAGGAGAAAACAGTAACACTGACTACGAATTGCGAGCCACCGAACATTATCCTTACAGTTAGTGCTGATGTTTCAGTACCTGCTGAGCGCGGCGGGGAGGGACATTCGGCTGATGACGGACACGATCATTCACACTAATCAATCAACCAAATACAATTATGTCATTTATTTCAAATTTACTTTTGCAAGCGGCTACTACACCGGCAGCTGCACCAGTTGCTGATTCAGCAGCTAAAGGTGGCGGCAACGGAATGTTTATGAACATTCTTTTCATTGGCGGTATGATCGCCGTATTCTACTTCTTCATGATTCGTCCTCAGAAAAAGAAGCAGAATGAGCAGGCAAAATTCATTGAGGAAATCAAGAAGGGCGAGAAGATCGCTACAATTGGTGGCATCGTTGGAAAGGTTCTTGAAACACGCACGAAGACTTTCGTTATCGAAACTGAAGGCGGTGGACGTTTGCAATTGCTGCGCTCTGCAATTTCCTGGGAAAACACAAAAGCTCTGAATGCTGAAGATGAGAAGAAGGACGAGAGCAAAGACGATAAGAAAGCTTAACTTTTAAAACCGTTCCGCGGTGAGTTCACAAAACACAAAACGCGGGGATAACCTGGGCAGTAAAGTGCCATGGAGTCCCCGCGTTTCTGCTTTCCTTGTTTGCGTGTTGCTTGCAGCCGGTTTCTGGTTCCTGCATGCATTGTCGCAGCCTTACGAGAAGGATGTGCGCATACCCGTTGAATACATCAATCTGCCTTCAGGCCGTATTATGCCAAAGGATCTTCCGGATTCTCTAACGGCGCGTGTTACTGCCAGCGGATTTTCCCTGCTTACTTTTCTCTGGTCATCGGAAATGGAAAAGATTCAGCTCGATCTGAGTCGTGCGCGATCACTGGGTGGCGGAAATTATGCTCTGCTTACTAATTCGCGTCAGTTTACACTTCAATCGGGAATGGGTAAGGAAATCAGAGTGGTGAAATTGTTTCCGGATACTGTCGTGGTTGGCTTCGAAGGAAAAATGGAGAAGCAGGTTCCTGTGAAACCAAAAGTAACGATCAATTGTGCAGCGACTTACAGAATAGGTGATAGCTTACGCGTTACACCGCAGTACGTAACGATCAGCGGACCGGAAGCATTGCTCGAGCGTATTTCCTATGTGGAGACAGAAGCGAAACAATACGACGATGTTTCTGCAAACATTGATGAAGATGTGAAGCTGGTTTTGCCGGAAGGAGTTACTCAGGTTGCTGTGCAGCCTTCGGTTGTAAAGTTGCAAGCGACAATCGGAAAATACACGGAAGGTCGATTCACAATTCCCTTGAACACGATTAATGTTCCGCCGAATGTAAATCTCATTACGTTTCCGGATAAAGTAGATGTGATTTTCCAGGTACCTGTGGAAGATTTCGCGGCGATCAAACCCGAGATGTTTCGTGCGGTTGCCGATTATAGGAAAGTTCAGAATGGCACGCAGAGTCTGGAGGTTGAAATTGTGCGGGCGCCGCTTGTGATTCGTCAGTTGAAGACGGAGCCTGCAAGGGTTGACTTTATCATCAGAAAGTAGCCACCATGCTCTACAGCATTCCTCACCGCAATCCTACGCGAACCAAGATTTTCTCACTGTTACTTTTTTAGAAAAAGTAACCTCTTCGACTACGCTCAGAACAGGCGCCAATCGGCCGCTTAATATTTTCACGCAATTTTTCTCGT
>CAYUTR010000062.1:0-16285 GCA_964447465.1 uncultured Chryseobacterium sp. | reverse complement strand
TAAATATGAATGAGGTAGTGACATTTGAAAAAAGACAGGTTCTGCTAAGTGATGATACTTCATTGTTTGTTTCTCATCTGAATATTTCTGAATTCCTGAAGGTTTACTGCGAAATAAAGAACCTACCACAACGCCGACGCAGTCGAACTATGCGCCGGGTTGGTTGATGCTACACTACTTACTCTACCTGAATTCTTTTCGACCATGAAAAATCTTCATCATAAAAAGTTGTCCGGCTTTACGCTTACTGAGCTTTTGGTTGTTCTGGCAATCATCGGAATTTTGTTATTAATCGCATTGCCAAATCTGACGTCCTTGATCAGTAAAGCAAAGGGCACTGAAGCAAAACAGAACCTCACTTATATCCACACGTTGCAAAAATCGTGGTACATGGAACATTCCAAGTACAGTCCCGATCTTAAAGAATTGGGGTTCGAACTGGAAAATGAAGCTGAGGCGCAGTATCGTTACGAAATTGTTTCGTCAGGAACTTCATTCAAAGCGACAGCAACAGCGATTACCGATTTCGACAATGATGGACAAATCAATGTATGGGAAATCGATCAGTTAAAAAATCTTCACGAGATCACTCCCGATTAATGGAACAGACATTCTCCATCACTTCCATTATTTTTCTTGGTACTCTGGCATGGCAGGATTTTCGATCGCGCATGATAACAGCGTGGCTGTTACCGGTTGCAGGTATTTTTCTTTCAATCGCGGAAGCGTTCCATGCTGGTGTGACTGCTATAGGCCAGAATGCAGGAATTAATTTGCTTCTGCTGCTGTTACAGTTTGTGACACTCTCGTTATGGATATCGCTTCGAAACAGAAAATGGATCAATATCGTTGATACACACATTGGCCTTGGAGATATTTTGTTCCTCGCTTGCATTGCCCCGGCACTATCGCCGGTTAATTTTTGCGTGCTATTGACTGGTGGTACAATGTTGACGCTGTTGATTCATACTGCAATGCGTCTGTTGAAGAAAACATCAGATCCGAAAATTCCGCTCGCAGGATATCTTGGAAGTATCATTCTGCTTTTCTGCCTACTCAATATTATTGGGGTGATCCCCGTTCATCTTTCGGATAGTGATTGGCTATCGGACTATATCCCGCAATATAATTATCCATGAATACCGCGTTGCAACACCTCATCAGTACCGAACAAGCCTGGCACTATGGCATTGTGCCTCTTCGTGCTGACGAACAGGGCGTGTGCTTTGGCATTGATGAAACCAAATGGCAAAAAGGAATAGATGAAGAATTGGAAATCATTCTGGGCAAACCTGTAAAACTGGAGCGAACATCATCCGAAGAGATCCGGAAAGAATTAAGTACATATTACCTGCGCGGAAATAATAGAAAGGAATCTGAAACAATCCAAAAAACATTTAGCGCAAAACAAAGTGAAGACTTTCTTCCGTCGTTGATCGCCGAAGCACGGCATCTCGGCAGCAGCGATATTCACATCGAAACGTTCGAGGAAAGGGCACGCGTACGTATCCGAATTGACGGTTTACTTCTGGAGCGTTACGTGATCGCGAAAAGTGATTATCCAGCACTGATCAACAAAATAAAAATACGCGCTAACCTTGACATTGCAGAAAAGCGTCTGCCACAAGATGGGAGAATTTATTTTCAGCATGATGGACATAAATTCGACATCCGCGTTTCTGTGCTGCCGACTCTTCATGGGGAAAAGATCGTGTTGCGTCTTCTCGGGAGCGATGCAGGTGGAATAGACATACGAACCCTGGGCTTCACTGATCAGCAACTACAGGATTATACAGAAGGAATAAAAAAGCCTCACGGTATTCTGTTGATCAGTGGACCCACCGGTTCAGGAAAAACAACAACACTTTATGCGACGCTGAAACTTCTGAATAAGGAATCAACGAACATCGTTACCGTTGAAGACCCGATTGAATACACGCTCGAAGGCATCAACCAGGTCCAACTCAAAGAAAGCATTGGACTCACGTTTGCTGCGGCGCTTCGGACTTTTCTCCGTCAGGATCCCGACATAATTATGCTCGGAGAAATTCGCGATGGAGAAACTGCACAGATGGCGGTACGTGCTGCACTCACCGGGCACCTTGTACTTTCAACGATTCACACGAATTCCGCGTGGGGAACAATTTCACGACTTGCAGACATGGGCGTTCCTCCGTTCCTTATTGCCAATACTTTAAACACAAGTGTTGCACAGCGACTGGTCCGTTTACTATGTACGCTCTGTCGAAAAAAAGAAAATCCAACTCCGGGAATTCTTCCGCGAAAATTTCAACTACCACGAGAGCTTTCTTTTGTGTACTTGCCTACGGGTTGCGAAGAATGTCATTTCACAGGCTACCGCGGTAGAAAGGCCATCTACGAAGTGGTGCCAATCGATCATGAATTAGCCGAGAAGATCCGCAACACGGTCGAACAGCCAACGGCTCTGTATCGCGAACGACACATCAGCACATTGGCCGAGAGTGCTTTTCAATTACTGGAACGGGGAGAAACCTCGCCGGATGAAGTTTATTCCATTTTGTCAAATGCCTGAATGAATATGAAAACAATCCTGAAATATTTCATGAGGCATCCGTCAGTTCGAGCCCTTCGACTTCGCTCTGGACAGGCTCCGTCGAGAACAAAGATGTCCAGAGTAATATTTCATGTGACGGTTGCTCTGTTGGCTTGTACAGCATTCGGGTGGAATGTTCCACCTGATGAAGATCCGCGCTTCGCAGTTATCGAACAGAAATTAAATGTGCTGGCTGATTCTGTTCCTGGGTTAAAGAACAAAGTTGAACTTTCCGTCAATGGCGTGGCATTGCAGGAATTCATTCGGGCAATCGCGATCACCAACAATTTGAATGTAAGTGTTGAATCTTCCTTGGATACCAAAATCTATGACAACTTCTCCGATGTAACTGTTACTAATGTTTTTCTGTTTCTCTGCCGGAGATACGATCTCAACATCACTTTTATCGGAAACATCATGGTGTTTTCGAAGTACGTTCCTCCGCCACCTGTTGTTATTCCCTATTCACCGAGA
Organism: uncultured Chryseobacterium sp.; assembly: GCA_964447465.1. Lineage (GTDB taxonomy): Bacteria > Bacteroidota > Bacteroidia > Palsa-965 > Palsa-965. The sequence continues at coordinate 13,236 of CAYUTR010000062.1, read as the reverse complement.
CTACCTTCCATTACATGGAATGCCAACGAAAAACACCTCTCTCTTGATCTGAAAAACGACAGCCTTCCTTTGGTGGCACGTGAACTCACGCGCAAAACCGGAATGAATGTTGTATTCGCACCTGAGCTCTCTGGTAAAATGGTTAACGGCTACATTCAGGATCAACCGATGGCTGATGCATTGGATAAACTTGCTTTTGCAAATGATCTGAAGATTACTCATCCCGATAGTAACTTCTATATCATTGAATCGCTAAGCAAACAGAATGCACAGGGCAATGCACAGAATAATCCAAAGGATAAGGATGCGAAGCAGCTTCCCGCCGGAACTAAACTCGCGGTGAACAATGGTTTGATCACAGTTGATGCTGTTAATGCTCCGATTGGTGATCTCGTGTATTCTGCGTCATCGCAATTGAAAAAAGAATATTATCTGTATAGTGAACTGAAGGGAAATACGACGTTAAGTATAAAAGATGCAACGTATGAACAGTTTCTCGACAATGTGCTGAAGACGACGGATTACACGTATCGTATCAAAGACAGTATTTATTTCATTGGCGACCGCAACATGGAAGGTTTACGTGTCACGCGCATGTATCGTATGCAATATCGCACCGTCGATAAAGTTCCGGACTATATTCCCGCAGAAATGAAAAAAGGTGTCGACGTAAAAGCTTTTCCGGATCTCAATGCTGTAATTCTCAGCGGATCAGAACCGCGCATTATGGAAATTGAAAATTTTCTTGCGGTAATTGACCAGGTTGTACCAATGGTGATGATTGAAGTGATCATCATGGATGTCAACAAATCCCATACGGTAGCAACAGGAATTCAGATGGGCCTTGGCAACGCTCCTCCAAGCAATGGGTCCCTTACTCCCGGTGTTGATGTAACATTGAATGCGAATGCAATTAATAATCTCATTGCTGGTATCAACGGATTTGGTTTCCTCAATCTCGGTTCAGTCACACCTGATTTTTACGTCAAGCTGCATGCCATGGAACAAGACGGAATGCTGGATCTGCGGTCGACACCTATGTTAGCTACGCTCAATGGTTCCGAAGCAAAAATGAGCATTGGTAGAACGGAATACTATCTCGAGCGGACGACAAATATTATCGGAACACAGAATCCGCAGACGCAGATCACGAATACTTACAAACCATTAAATGCGGACTTCTCCCTGACAATTACACCAATGGTTTCAGGAGACGAACAGGTTACACTCAATATTTCTGTAACGCAATCGACATTCACAAAACGTGTCACTGAAGATGGACCGTTCGGTACAACGCAACGCAGCTTTCAGTCGGTGGTGCGCGTACGAAACCAGGAAATGATTCTGCTGGGAGGGCTGGAAGAAGAATCGAAGAATGAAAGCGGAAAAGGTACTCCATGGGTTTCACGCGTGCCGGTTTTAAAATGGTTGTTTGGAGAGCGTAGTAAAACAAAGTCGAAAACTAAACTGAGTGTACTCATCCGTCCGACGGTAATTTACTGATCATGCACAAGCGACTGGACAAATATCTCATGGGTAATCGTTTCGCGGGAATCGAAGTTGAGCTTCGCGGTGAGGAGACTATTTTCCATGTTGTTGTCCTGAAACGCAACGGAAACAAACTTTCCGTGGAACAAGTATTCGAAGAGATCAAATCGCCGGAAGAACTTCCCCTAAAAATTCTTAAAGACATTCCGGCATCTGTTGTAATAACCGGCAAGGGAGTTCTTTACCGACAGGTGCAGGCAGATCCGGATAGCAGTCCTGAATTTCTTCTTCGAAAAATTTTACCAAACGTCAATGCAAATGAGTTTTTTGTTTCATCACAAAAAAACGACTCAGGACATTATGTGAGTGTGGCGCGTAAATCTGCTGTACTTCCGGTCTATGATGAATTGAAGAAATACTGTTCCGTGGTTGCTCTTGATGTGGGTTCACAATGTATAGGCGATATCAAGTCCCTTTTAACAGGTGACGAACTCATTCGATGCGGACGACATATTGTCACTTTCGATGCGGATTCCATTTCATCAGTTGAATTTCTGCAGGAGGAAGAATCCGCAAGCGGGCAGAACTCATTTACGATTGGAGGACAAGACATTCCGGGTCATGCACTGGTAGCATTTTCAGTTGGGTTCAGAATCGCAACTGGAAATTGTTTTTCATTGGAGAACGGTTCGCAGGAAGAGTTTATTCAGCGGAAATTGTTCCGAACTACTTTGCGGGCTGCGTTAATTTTTGCCTTCACAATTTTAAGTGCGAATTACTTCACCTTCTCACATTATTGGAACCTGCAGCAGGAACTGCAAGCGCAATCAGGATCGGAAGGAGGTGCAGTTGCAGAAGTAAATACTCTTCGCGAACAGGTTGAAGCCCGAAGCAGTTTTCTACAGAATGCTGGTCTACTAAACAATACTTCATTCGCGTGGTATGCCGATCAACTCGCGCACGACCTGCCTGAGGGCATTCGACTTTCCCAAATGAATTTTTCACCACGAATCAAACTTGCAGAAGAGGACAGCATAGGTTTCCGCACGAGCGCAATCGAAATTTCAGGAAACTGCGAGGAAAGCATTGTCCTCAATCGCTGGATTCAATTTCTGCAAAGCGAACAATGGATTTCCTCAGCTTCCATTCGTTCGTACGAGCAGGATAAATCAGATGCCACCGGAAAGTTCACACTTGATCTTCAACTTCATTGACATGGAAAGGCTCAGGAATCTTTCGTGGAAACAGAAGAACCGCTTATTGCTCGTCGGATTGGCACTTGTATGTTGGATTATGTATTCTTGCGCGATTTCAAATACATTTAAAGCAAAAGCAGCGTGCGAACAAGTGCAACTTCAAATTGACAGTGCAGCAGGCGCACCCGAACGTATTGCAGAGTTGAAAAGCGAATTGCTGAAGTTGGATGCAATCACTGGTTCTTCAGAAACCTTAAGTTCCGATTCCGCAGTTCACGAACAGCTCCTCAATCTGGTTACCGAATATTGCGAAGGAAACAATCTTGTCTTACGCGAATTCCTCCTGCCGATACAATATCATCAACAGGAGTGGTTGGTTGAAACGCATCCGTTCACGGTAGAAGGAAATTTCATTGCAATTGTTCAGCTTTTAGAACATCTTCGAAAGAATGTACCCGGAAAAATAGTTTCCGCTGACATTCATTCCAAAAAAGATAACAAGACAAAAACCGTGTCGCTGCTCGTTACTATTTACGTTCAGAACATTTCAACTCTGCCTGCATGAAAACTATAGCCAGTTACTTCGTTTTATTTGTTTCAGTGTTTGTGATTTCCTGCGAACAGGATTTTATCGAAGACGACCTCACGGGAAAAACGGTTACTATACTTGCACCCACAGATAACGATACAGTTTCTGTCTCCACGCCTCTATTCTGGTGGAATGAAATCTCCGGGGCGTTGAGTTATCGCATACAGGTCGTCTACCCCGATTTCTATGCGCCACAACAGTTATTGTATGATACAGCTGTGGAAGCGGATCGATTTATTCCGGCGCTTCTTCCAGGCAATTCCTATGAATGGAGAATCCGTCCGGAGAACGGTTCCTCCGAAGGCGAGTGGATAACCCGAACACTGACAATCGATAGTTCCGTCAGCCTGGTGAATCAAAGTGTGATCATCACCTTACCGGCTTCGAACGGAACGGCCACTGCAAGCAGCACCGTCTCGTTTTCATGGAACGGTGTATCGGGTGCTACATTGTATCGCGTAGAAATCACCAATACAACTTCCGGTGCGGGAGTCGTTGCTACAACTACAACGCTCGCCAATTACACGACAACACTTGCTCAGGGGAACTATGAGTTTCGCGTGCGCGCAGAGAATTCTGCCTCATTCACCGCATGGGCAACACGTACATTTTCGGTTGATCAAACTGCACCAACAGCGCCCTTCCTCATTTTTCCAGCAACGAATGCATTCTACGTCAGTGTTCCTTCATCTATTGCTTTCGACTGGAGCAACAGCACAGATGCAAATACGGACAGTTTGGAGATTTCAACCGATTCAACTTTTGCAACTGGAATTGTTCTGCAGGTTGCGCTAAGCGCTTCACAAAGTACATACACATGGAATGGTGCTCAATCTGCGAACACATATTTCTGGCGTGTTCGAAGCACTGATCTCGCCGGCAACCAAAGCAACTACAGCAGCGTGTTTAAGTTTATCGTCAATTGATGAAGAATAAAAAAACAGCGTGGATACTTCTGCCTGCGGTTCTTTCCATCTGGGGATTTCTCGGATGGAAGTTTTATATGGCAATGAATGATAGTGCGCCGTTAAAAGTTTCTGATAATACACTCGTTGTTCCCGAAGAAGATCAGGTTGTTCCCGATACGTATCAATTGTTGTTGGATTATCCCGATCCGTTCCTGGCAACGTCAAAGCCAACACCGAAAAAATCGTCGAGCATAAATTCACAAACGCCAAAACAAGTAATTCCCAAAACGGAACCGGTCGCCGCAGTCTGGCCGGAAATCCGATATGCTGGATTGGTAAAATCTCCGAAAGACGGAAAGATGGTGGGATTTCTGTCTGTGAATGGCACATCTCACTTCGTAAAAAATCAGGATGTTATCGGGGAATTGCAGGTACTGAAAATCTGGAACGATTCTGCAAAAGTTGGTTTCGGTAAAGAAATGAGAGTTATCAGAAAATAGTCACTGTTCATTTTAACAGCTAACTAAGAATATTAGTTTTTCCCCGCGAACGGAGCTGGTGGGCGTACCTTTGAAGCACGGCTCAAAATATTTACCACATAGGGTCATAGAAACATTGTTGATTGCTAAAGGTGAATCAACAAGTTGATTCAATACATAGCACACATGAAGCGCTCTTGTGAACTATGTATTGATCCGGTTTACCGGATCACCTTTTCTATGTTCCTATGACCCTATGTGGTTAAGCAAATAGCGGGATGAAACTTTATTGCATTGCTACTACAACCGAAGATCTCGCCGCCCGCACCAACGTGGCAGAGCCGCTCGACTACACGCCCATCTACCAAGCGCGGCCAGGAATGAAAATGCCCATCATCATTTACCGCAACAATCGTCCTGAGTTTGTTTCAGCGATGTGGGGAATGCGCTCGAGCACTGCTTACAATTCTGTGCACATGAGTCGCGTACTGAAGAGCAGACCATGGAATGTACTCATCCGGAGAAACAAGTGTGCGATTCCCGCGAATTGCATTGTTGTACAAAAGGGAAGTGAAGCATATCTCATTCGCCTGCCACAACATCGTTTGTTCATGATGGCCGGAGTGTTTCAGCAGAAAGGCGACGATTATTTTTTCACGTTGCTTGAAACAGAATCGGCAGATATTATTTCATCGCTCACACCCGATATGCCTGTGTTCTTTCATAACGATCGTGTACACAAATGGCTGAAAGCAGATGAACTTGATTCTATTTTTCGTTATGCCGATAAAGCAGGCAACAACTGGTTTGATTATTTCCGGGTTGATTCGAAAATTCTGAGTCCGAAAGAAAACAGTCGGGATTTATTAATTCCGTTAGGCCTTTCTCACGAACAATATCTCGAGCGGCAGAAAAGAGTGGCGGCTTTGAGTTTTGAGAAGGAAAGGGCGAATCGGAGGAATGGGAAGTAGCAAACGGCAACAGTCATCGCGAGCATCGGCGCCTTAACAACACGGAACCGTCATCGCGAGCTTGCGAAGCGATCCCATGACGCGGAAACCAGATGTCACAAATCTGGAGCGATCAACCGAACCGTGTTGCGTGTCAAAACGGTGACTGCCAACGTGAGATTGCTTCGTAGGCTCGCAATGACAGTCTCCGTTTTGATTCTCAGTTAAACATAAACGTTTGTAAACGCCTTACTTCTACAGCGAATTCTACATTCGTACTATGAAAGGCGGATTCACATACATCACAACCAATAAGCACAATAAAGTCCTATACACCGGAGTTTCCAGTGATATGGAAGTTCGGATTGAGCGTCACAAGATCAAATACTATCCAAAATCGTTCACCAGTAAATACAATGCAGACAAACTTGTTTACTACGAAACATTTTGGGATATCCGTGATGCGATTGCGAGAGAGAAGCAGATCAAAGCCGGATCCAGAAAGAAAAAAATAGAATTGATTGAGAAGATGAATCCAGAATGGAACGATTTGTCCACGAACATCAAGTGACAATGGCCGTTCCACCTCGTCTTCGCGCGAGACTTGCTCTGCATACAAAAACGGTTAGCTGCTTTCCTCGAACAAGAGTGCGGTCAATGTGCGTTCCCATCGTGGGATCGCTTCGCATCCCGATAGCTATCGGGATCGCAATGACGGTCGCCGTTTTTGTACGTTTGGCTCGCGATTACGGAGAACGGTTAGGCAGTTTGCGTTAGAAATTATAATATTCATAATCATCGTACGTGTAAAACCACTGCATGTAAACGTAATGGCCAATCTGCCACACTGCGTAAATGGATGCGAAGATTATCAGCAACGTGCGCACCTTATTGGTCTTGGGAAGAACAAGCGCGATCGCCAGTGGAATTCCATACCATCCAAGCGTAAGCAGAAATCTCAACGGCTTCATTACTGAGTACAGGCTGAGGCCAAACCAATCTTCCAATAAGTCCGGGAAGCGGTAAACAACAAGATCTGCCAGAAGCACCAGGGCAATTACAATTACCAGCTTACGGTAGTTCTTCTCCTGTTTTGTTTCCGTAACCGCGCCCGGTATGTGATGATGCGGCATCTGCTGCTGTTGAAAAGCATGCACAAGGTTCAGCTGACAATTCGGACACACCTGCGCTCCGGGAGCGAGATACATATTACAGCGCGGACAATTGGTGATCTGCATAAGTGCTATTTTATTAAGTTGAAAGAGGGATCAGGAATGAGGAACGTGGAACGGGGTAACATAAATCATGTTCACTACAACCCGCATACCACATTCCTCGTTCCGCATCCCTTTTATCGGTTCTTGAGATAAACAATCCCGAAGATGATGATGAACAATCCGTTGATGAAGCACCAGACAAAAAACATCATCGAATCATTGTGCTCTTCACCGGTAACTTCGAACGTAATGACATCGTCGCTCACATCCAGTCCATATTCACTTCCGAAAAAGTCAATCTCATCCTGATCCATTCCTTCATACCAGATGTTGCGGACTACACCTTTGAATTCAACCTCATCGTATAATTCGTAAAATTCGTCTTCGCTGGCATTGTCCAGCAGCATGATTACTTCCACCGGCTGATCATAATCCCAATCAGCTCCCACAATCGGAATGAAATATTTTACCGAAGTGGTAGAGCCGTTCTTACTATTCGTTTCTTCGAGTGTTTCCTCCAATGGAATGCCCCACAGGTTCAAATTTCGCGTTCCGAGATCTTCACCGGCAATCAACTGCTCAACATCCGCGTCTTCAAATCCGAAATCGAAATAGTGAAGTAATCCGGGAAGCATACATGTAGTTGTAAGCGCCAATATGATAATCATAGCAGCCAACGCTCCCATCTTCTTCGGGTTGGTCGCCTTCATTACTTGAAACGCTTCCTTTTGCGTGAGGTGATTTAATCCTTTCGCACCAATGGACATATTGAGCTCCTCAACCAGATCACGGAAACCTATGTCACCAAGTTGGGAAATCAGTTGGATTTTTTTCGCCTTACCTGCTTCATTAGTATAAGTAAAGAAAAGGGAACGATAGGTTTTCTCTTCGTACACGTACCAGTTGTTGATACTGTGAAAAGGAAAAGTCGTTTTGTGGAAAGCTCCTCTCTTGATAATGACAGAAGTTCCATCAAATGAAACGCTGTTCTTATTCATCATGTAGGAGAAAATAAATTCGCGGCCTGGAGTCATAGGAGTAGGATTTGCTTCGAATATAAATCAATTTGGTGAAATGTCACATTGGCAAGCATAGTCTCGAGCCTTTACTGGTGAAAATTCAACCTTATTAGTTTGGCATTGTTGCCCGTTGCACCGTCGAACGGCCAACAATGCCAAACACCTGTCCTGAGCTCGTCGAAGGGAGCAACAAATTTCAATGAATAATGTCAGAAGCACGTGCAATCCTCTTGCAAATTAATGAATCCGAAACGCCTTCTTGACTGACGAAACTATCGTGGTCGCAAGGGCCGCTCCGAGGACCGCAAGAAACATATCCTTCTGTGCATCCCAGATATCGCCTTGGGTTCCGAGGTAAGCCTGGCCCTGTGCTTTGAAAAATATGTCGGCGACTGCCCATTCGATAAGCTCGTAAAGACCGCTAATAGATAAAGTCATTTCAATCGGCAAAGCCCAACCTACCCATGCAGGAAATTTATACCAGCTGATGAAAAGTTCGCGCCACGGATAAGCCAACAGAAATCCAAAGGAAAAGTGCACAATGCGATCGTAGTGATTCCGTTCCCAATGGAAAGTATCCTTCAGCCAATAGCCCAATGGATTTTCAGCATAGGTGTACATCGCACCGTAGACGTGCAGACAGAGATAAATCGTGAACAACAGGTAGCTGAGATCGCTGAACTGGTATTTTTTGTACGTGAAGAGCATCAACCCGATCGTAACAAACACCAAAGCATTTTCGAGAAACCAATTGCCCCAGTCGGTTGTACCGACCATGGTGTAAATCCACAAACTCATAAACACAAGAAGGCACCCCTGCATCCAGCGGTTTTTCAGGAACGGTGTTCGAGTTTTACTGATTGCGTTTGTGAAGGCCATAGTTAGCGGTTTCGTTTCGGACGATTACAGAAAGAAATTTTTGGCTGTCAACACCAGTGACTCCATATTCATTTGTTCAATGGCATGAGGCGTTTCGGAAAGCACAGTGAATCCTCCATCCTGCAGTTGACGACACACGCGAATTGTTTCCTCGAGAGAAACCATTGTATCGAGATCACCAACAGCCAGCTGAACAATATGGGGAATTGATCTGAAATCCTCTTCTTCCAGCGGCGGTTGTTCACCCATGGCGAGCATCATCTCAGCAGTACGGTTCAGTACTTCTTTCCAATCCTGAGGTGCGTGACGTTCAGCAAGCGTTGCGGCGAACTTCGGAATCTTCTCTGCAATCTTTTCCGGATTAAGCATCTTCACTTCCTTGCCGGCAGTGGCAACATTCCAGTCGAACTTTGTAGCAAGAGTTAGTACTCTTCCAACGCGTTCCGGATAATGTCGCGCCATGAATAAACCAACATAGCCGCCCATGCTGTATCCGAAAATATCGATTTCACCAATACGGTAATCGTCCATCCACATGATCACTTCTTCTGCGAACAGCGGAATACTGAACGGAACATTCGGCATCTGATCACCACCGTGACCGGTAAAGTCAAACAACTTCGGATCAAATCCGGATTTTTTCAGCTCGTCAGCTAACGGTTTCAACTGAGCAGAAGAACCGATTGCGCCATGCAGGAGTAAAAGTGGGTGTGACACGATACTAATGTAACCAATGTCGCCGATGTAACCAATGTCAACGAGGCAACCACAGCGACCGTTATGATACCCGAATATTTACTAAATTGGAGAACCTTGTTTAGACACAATCAGATGGCACATAACCCGTCATTAATTCAAATGCGCACAAGTTGGTCTTTACTATTTCTTTCGTGTACCGGTCTTATTGGTTGCAATCATGATGATTGTGTAGATCAATTGTCTACTCCTTATGCATACTTCATTTATGTAGACGAATCTTCACTTGATGGTAATTACATTTATGTTTATCCGCAAGGCACCGGCTTCACAAATCCAATTGACTCGATTCTTATTACTCCGGACATGACTTCGGCTCAACCCGACTATCCGTTACGTCCTAAACTCACATTCGAATTTGAATTCTCCAAAGATTACGTTATTTCAACCGACACAGGTGCCTTCAGTATTTATCATTTTGAAATGTTGAATTCCGATTGTGGTAGCTTCTTCCGCGGTAAATCGATCCAAACTCTTGGGGCAACATACTATATTAAACCTAATGGAGATTCCACCCACAGCTATGGCATTACGTTGCAGCCCTAAATAGTACTTACGTTAGATGCAACAAAAAAAGATGGTTCCCGTTGCCGGGAACCATCCAATCATCAAATCATCCTGCAATCTTATCATTCATCTGCACATTTGCAAATCTGCAAATCCGCACATCGTTACTTCATCTCTTTCGAGATACTCGCACACTCATTCACCCAGATATCTTTCTTAAGATTCGTAAGGAATACTTCTTTACGCGCAAGTTTGGTAGTGTCGCCTGCAATTGCTGCTTTGTCGTCTGCAAGCATTGTAGCAGTGAGTCCTTTGATCGGATCTTCTAGCGGCTTGAACGTTTTGTTCTCGTCTTCAATTTTCTTTTGTGAAGCAAGGAAGTCTGTTAGCAACAGCGATTCCGTAGTGATGTCACGTTCACGCTTCAGCTGCTTAGATTTAGTAGTCACCAATCCAAACGAAGCACTTGCAGAAACACGTGTCGCGCTGTTCTTCTGAAGTTTCGCATAGTCAGGGGCGTTCTTCCATGCGGTGTAAGTCAACACAGGAACCTGGTCCCACTCCATCGGGTAATCAAGATCTTTCTCTCCGTATTCGAACAGAGAATAGAATCCGGGAAGTTGGATATCCGGTGCAACACCTTTCAATTGGGTTGAACCACCGTTGATGCGATAGAATTTCTGAATCGTCACTTTCACAGACCCAAGCGGCTTCATATCGTTCTCACCTTTCACCATGTTATCATCAAGGTCAAAGAAATTCTGTACGGTGCCTTTTCCGAATGAACGGGAATAAGTTCCTACAATCACTCCTCGCTTGTAATCCTGAATTGCTGCTGCGAAAATTTCAGATGCGGAAGCACTGTTCTCGTTGATCATTACCACGAGCGGACCGTCGTACGTTACTTTTCCACCATCCTGATCATCATATGGACTTACTGCCTGCGAACGGGTCTTCACCTGTACAACAGGACCTTGCGGAATGAACAGTCCAACCATCTTGATTACTTCAACGAGTGAACCACCGCCATTATCGCGTAAGTCAAGAACAATTCCGGTAACTTTTTCTGATTTCAGTTTCTCGAGTTCCTTGCGGATATCCTCTGCGCACGCACGCCCCGAAGTTTTTCCCGGTGTAAAGTCGGCATAGAAACTCGGAAGCTTAATGTAACCGATTTTGTTTTTGCCCTGTTCAACGATCGCACTTTGAGCGTACGTTTCTTCAAGAACAATAATATCGCGAACCAATTTGATTTCCTGTGTCGTTCCATCCGGCTTCTCAACAGTCAAACGAACTACCGTTCCCTTTTTACCTCGGATCAACTTGATCGCATCATCAATACTTTTACCAACGATGTCGGCCCATTCGCCCTCTTCACCCTGTGCTACTTTGGTGATCTTATCATCTTTCTGCAGACGACCGTCTTTCCATGAAGGACTTCCCGGAACAATGCTGGTTACTGTTACATAGCCGTCTTTCTCCTGTAGCGTTGCACCAATTCCCTGCAGCTGTCCGGACATAGCGATATCAAAATTTTCTTTGTCAGCAGGCGGGAAAAATTCGGTATGCGGATCATACGTCGCTGTTACCACATTCAGGTAAATCGACAAACGATCATCACGGTCGACTTTAGCGAGACGTACGAAAATATCATTCTCAATTTTCTTCACTTTCTCGCGTGCTTCCTTCTCAAGGTCGGCATCCGACTTCAACGTAACACCAGCTTTCTTGTTGTCTACGTCTTTCTTGTTTGCTTTCTGCAGATCAACAAAACGCACGATGGTCATATACTTGAGATATTTTCTCCAGCCCTCACGACGATCAGCATCATCCTTTGCATACGAACTCTTTTCCGGATCCAGCTCTACGCTTTCTGCAACTGTGAAATCAAAAGGTTTCGCCAGGATCTCATTCACGAGTGCTGAATCTTCCCTGATACGTTTGCTGAGAATCTTTACCGACTCATTAAACAGTCCGAAGTTCTGCGCTTTCACATGATCATCGATGCTATCGTAGTAATGACTTTTTAACTGATCGTAATCCGATTGCAAAAGAATCTTCTTGTTGTAATCGTTGCGCTCTATCCACAAATCAAAAGCTTCGTGTGAAAAATCGTCGTCAATATCTGTCGGACTGTAATGTGTCTGACGGAGAATGCGCATCATCGTTTCGAGGACCACTTTGTCCTTTTTATTGTCAGCATCTTCGGGAGCAGGCTGGGCCGCACATGGGCCAATAAATGCGTACGCGGAAATTCCTGCGATTACAGGAAGTGCGAAAAGTGCTATTCTGATTTTACGGGTCATATACGCTGATAATTTGTTAAACGAAATTAGTCAAAAACTGAGCCAATCGGGAGTTAACTAAAGTTAACTCCACAGTAGGCAGTAGTTCAGTAGGCAGTAGGCAGTCGCGAGGGAATGATGGGCGGTAACTTTTCAAAACAAACGGTGAATTCCAATATTCATTGCACAAACCATTGACTGCCTACTGCCCGGCTGCCTGACTGATTAACTGGAGCAATGCTTCATCATCCCACTTCGCGCTACCCACTTTGTTGAACACCTCTGTTCCCGTCTTGTCGTACAGGTACGTAGTTGGAAATGTATTGATACCGATTTCCTGCATGCGCTTTTCAAGCCGAACGAATTTCATTGGGTAAGGATGTTCTGCTAAATATCTGTGGATTTTCTCAGAGCTTTCATCAGTCACCATGAGAAATACTACCTTATTCGTATCGCTCTGAAGCATGGCCGATTCAATCGAAGGCATTTCCTGAATACATTCTCCACACCACGTGGCCCAATAATTAACGAAGACAGCTTTGCCTTTGAATTGATTAAGGTTGGTTTTTGATCCGTCGAGATTCTGCAACGGCAGATCCAGAACTTTCACATCAGGAGCGATGCGGTATTTGTTGTAGAAATAAAAAAATGCAGCAGCGCACAGAATGATGATGATGGCTGTGGTGAAGCGGCGTTTCAACATTAGTAGGCGAGCAATTTCTCCATCGCCGCCGCAACCTTCTCTGCATTCGGCAACATCGTCGCTTCAAGAACAGAGTTCAACGGTATCGCAGGAAGATTTTCTGAACCGATAATTTCCACGGGCGCATCGAGTGATTCAAAACAGAATTTTGCGATTCGTCCTGAAAGTGCTTGCGGGAATCCGTTGTTGTACGGCTCTTCTGTTACAACCAGGCAACGCGAATGTTTTCTCACCGATGCAAAAACTGCTTCTTCATCGAG
>CAYUTR010000061.1:0-16580 GCA_964447465.1 uncultured Chryseobacterium sp. | reverse complement strand
TCCCACCGTTATTTATGGATACTTCGCATTGACCGTGGTTACTCCGTGGTTGCAAAGTATCTACCCTGAAATCTCAGGTTTCAATGCACTCTCTCCGGGAATCGTAATGGGCATCATGATCATACCGATGGTTTCTTCGTTGAGTGAAGATGCACTCTATGCTGTGCCTCGTTCACTGCGCGATGCTTCATACGGAATGGGTTCCACACGTTTTCAAACCGCTTTCCGTGTACTTGTGCCTGCCGCTTCTTCTGGAATTATTGTTTCTGTGATACTTGCGATATCGCGCGCAATTGGTGAAACAATGATTGTAGCAATTGCTGCGGGACAACAACCTCGTTTCACATTCAATCCAACGGTTCCGGTAGAAACAATTTCCACTTATATCGTGCAGGTAAGTTCGGGTGATGTTGCACGTGGTACGCCGGAATACAACAGCATTTTCGCAGCGGGAATCACGCTCTTTGTGTTTACGCTCATACTGAATAATATAAGCATCCGCATTAAAAAACGTTTCGCTCAGAAATATGAATAAGTCAATACGCAACCGGATAGTAGATGAAAGCTTCAAGTGGTTTGGAGTAGCGTGTACGTTATTCGGACTTATCATGCTAACGATTTTTTTGTCGGGAATTATCAGCGACGGAATTCACCGCATCGACTGGGACTTTCTCACCAATTATTCTTCGCGTCGCGCAGGTAAAGCCGGAGTTTTTCCTGCCATCCTCGGAACATTGTGGATGCTCGGACTCACGTTCATCATCGCGATTCCAATCGGTATTGCAGCAGGAATTTATCTGGAAGAATACGGCAAACGAAATCGTCTTGCTTCCATTGTTGAAGTAAACATTGCGAATCTCGCAGGAGTTCCTTCTGTTATCTACGGATTGCTGGGCCTTGAACTCTTCTGCAGAATTCTTGGAATGGGCAGCAGCATTCTTGCCGGTGCGTGCACTTTGTCGTTGCTGATATTACCCGTGATCATTGTTTCAACACGTGAAGCACTCAAAGCAGTTCCGCACAGTCTACGTGAAGCGTCATTCGGACTTGGCGCCAGCAAATGGCAAACGATCTGGTACCAGGTGCTGCCTGCTTCTGCAGGTGGAATTGTAACCGGAGTTATTCTTGCGTTGTCGCGCGCTATCGGAGAAACTGCTCCGCTCATCGTGGTTGGTGCCGCAACGTTTATTACAAATGCACCCACATCACCAATGGATAAATACACGGTACTGCCAATACAGATCTTCAACTGGATTTCGCGTCCCGAAAAAGATTTCCTGATCAACGGTGCAGCCGGAATTATTGTACTGCTTGCAATTACGTTCATCATGAATGGATTTGCATTGTACCTGCGCAACAAATGGCAGAAACGCGTTAAATGGTAATCGCACAATGAACTACAAGATATATGCACAGAACGTAAACGTTTACTATGGCGATAACCACGTCATCAAAGGCGTTACAATGAATATTTCGCCGAATACAGTTACGGCATTCATTGGTCCTTCGGGTTGTGGGAAGTCCACATTTTTACGTGTGCTCAATCGCATGAACGATTACATCGTTGGTTTCCGGAAAGAAGGAAACATTCTGATTGACGGTGAAGACATTTATGCGCGTAACGTTCGTGTTGAAGAACTCCGCAAGAAAGTGGGAATGGTTTTTCAGAAACCGAATCCGTTTCCGAAAACAATTTATGATAACGTTACGTACGGACTGGTGATCCAGGGAATCAAAGACAAACGTATTCTTGATGAAGCGGTTGAAACTTCACTTAAGGCTTCTGCTTTGTGGGAAGAGGTGAAAGACCAGTTGAAGAAGTCGGCACTGGCGTTATCTGGCGGACAGCAACAGCGCTTGTGCATTGCGAGAACATTAGCAACGTCTCCGTCCGTGGTACTCATGGACGAACCGGCATCAGCACTTGATCCGATTTCTACAGCGAAAATCGAAGAACTTATTTACGAACTCAAACAGAAGTACACGATCATTATCGTCACACACAATATGCAGCAGGCAGGACGTGTAAGCGATTCCACGGCGTTCTTCTACATGGGCGATCTGATTGAATACAATACAACCAAAGAAATATTTACAAACCCAAAGCAAACGCGCACGCAGAATTACATCACCGGCCGTTTCGGTTAAATGAGTCATGCGGTCTAGCAGCCAGACAGTCTATCAGTCTGACTACACGACTGGGAGACTACCTAACTGGAAGACTGATTGACTGCAAGACTGTTCGACTGCAAGACTGATCAAGATGACACACCTGGACACAGAAATCCATCGCTTACGCGAAGACATTATTGAGCTTCACCGCATGGTAAGAACGCAGTTGGTGAAATGCAAAACTGCATTGCTATCATTCGATCGCGATCTCGCGAAGGAAGTTGTTGCAACCGAAAAACGCATCAATGCACTTGAACTCAAAATCGATCGCGACTGCGAAAACATGCTGGCATTGTTTAATCCCGTTGCGGTTGATCTGCGTTTCATTCTCGCCGTATTGAAAATCAATACTAACCTCGAGCGGATTGGCGATCACGCTGAAGGAATTGCACGTTATGTTCTCGATCTGGACAAACCATTCGATACTGGAATTGTAACACGTTATCGTGTTGAAGAAGGATTCGAAGTGGCGACGAGCATGATTGACGATTCACTCGCTGCGCTTCTGAACGAAGACACCGCACTCGCACGTAAAGTTTTCCTCAAAGACGAAACGCTCGACCACGTAAACAAAAATGCAACGAATGTGACTATCGACCTCATCGCGAAAAACACACCTGAACCTTTGCATTACATCAACATGCTGTCTATAATCCGCAAGATTGAGCGGGTGGGCGATCAGACGAAGAACATCGCTGAAGAAATCATTTTCTTCATAGAAGCGAAGGTGCTGAAGCATGGCAAAAAAAGCTGATTTTCTATCCACATTCCATCCTAAATGCCTGATTTTCAATTGGGCACCTTTTCTTCATTTTTCACTTGGTAACAATTCCTTAACAAACGAATTGGGCTCGCGGTTTACCTTTGCGTCATTCATTCTTAACATAACCGTAACAACGCATGGGCTTCCTTCAATTTCTTCTACCGAAAGACAAAAAGTTTTTTCCGCTTTTCGCGCAGGCTACAGAGAACCTCGTAAAGGGTTCTAAAGTGCTGGTGGAGCTGGTAAATACCTCAAGTGCTGAGAAACGCAAAGAACTTGTAAAAGAAATTGAACACATTGAACATTCAGGCGACAACATCACGCACATGATTTTCAATGAGCTCAGCCGAAACTTCATCACACCTTTCGATCGCGAAGACATGCACGCGTTGGCGTCAGATATTGATGATGTCCTGGATTTCATTCACGGCTCGGCGAAGCGGATTGATCTTTACAAAATCACGGAGTTTTCTGATTCTATCGTAATGCTTGCCGATTGCATCCTCAAAGGTTCAATCGAACTGAACGTCGCGGTGAAAAACCTGCAGAACCTGAAGAATGAAAACATTATTAAGGAAGCGTGTGTGAAAATCAACAGTCTTGAAAATCACGCCGACGATGTATTCAACATGGGCATCGCGCGCCTGTTCGATGAAGAAAAAGACCCTATCCAGATCATCAAGGTGAAAGAGATTCTTTCTGCGCTAGAAACTGCAACCGACAAGTGCGAAGATGCGGCGAACACCGTTCAGACTATCTTAATTAAGTACGCTTAACACTATAAAAGCTGCTCTGAGCGGCGGGCCTTCAAGTTATGATGCCATTACTCATTACAATTGTTGTACTTGCAATCATCTTCGACCTGATCAACGGGTTTCATGATGCCGCGAACTCCATTGCCACTGTAGTTTCAACGAAAGTACTTACTCCATTGCAGGCGGTGATTTGGGCGGCATTTTTCAATTTTGTCGCATTCTGGATTTTCGATCTGAAAGTTGCAGATACTGTTGCGAAGACCGTGGACAGCGGTGCAATTGACCTCAATGTAATCTTTGGCGGATTGATTGCTTCCATTTTCTGGAACCTGCTAACATGGTGGTATGGAATTCCCTCGAGTTCTTCTCACACGCTCATCGGTGGATTCGCAGGCGCTGCAGTTGCGCACGCCGGAAGTTTTGATGTAGTGAACCAAGAAAGCATCATCAAAACATTCCTGTTCATCTTCCTTGCGCCGATCATCGGTATGATCATTGCGTATTTTCTCACGGTTATCATTATGCATATCGCCAAGAGAAGTATTCCCTCCAAAGCCGAACGATGGTTCAGGCGGCTTCAACTCGTTTCTTCTGCGGCATTCAGTATCGGTCACGGCGGAAGTGATTCACAAAAAGTCATGGGAATTATTGCAGCAGCACTCATCGTATTCAACACACATATGATGAAAGAAAATCCAACTTACAAGACGGAAAGCTGGAATACCATTGGTTATGCTTACGAGGATGAAGCTACCAAAGCAAAAATTACGATTCCGGAAGGAATGACCTATGCCGAATACAAAGAGCTATATAAGGAACAGAGCAATGGCGGTAAACTGAAGGAAAAAATAAAACACATTCCGAACTGGGTTCCGCTAATGTGTTACAGTGCAATCGCGATCGGAACGATGATGGGCGGTTGGCGAATTGTAAAAACAATGGGGACGAAAATCACAAAAGTTACGCCGCTGGAAGGTGTTGCTGCGGAAACTGCAGGGGCAATTACATTGTACGGCGTTTCTCAAGGATTGGGAATTCCTGTTTCTACAACGCATACCATTACCGGTGCGATTATAGGAGTTGGAATGACCAAACGACTCAGCGCGGTACGCTGGGGTGTTACTACTCAGCTACTGTGGGCGTGGATCCTTACCATTCCTGTTTCGGCGGCGATTGGTGCAATCACATACTACATTATTGCATTTTTCAACTAGAGATCGCTTTAGCGATCCCCCGTGCCCCGTGGGCCTAAGCTAGAAAACAACGGGCTCCGTTTCGCCGTGCCGCCGTTTAAAGCGTCGCATCCCGATAGCTATCGGGAACCACTATCTTTGGAACGTGAAGCTTCCTTTTCCGGATTCAGAATTATTTGATCGCGCAACGCAGAACTTCGAAAAAACTGCATTGACCGTTTTTGAATTTCAGTATGCGAACAATGAAG
This sequence comes from uncultured Chryseobacterium sp., assembly GCA_964447465.1. Taxonomy (GTDB): domain Bacteria; phylum Bacteroidota; class Bacteroidia; order Palsa-965; family Palsa-965. Next base: position 11,449 of record CAYUTR010000061.1, on the reverse strand, counting down.
TTTACCGGAAGTTCTGCGATTCATTCAAGCGAAATCCGGAAGTAGTAAAATCAGTTGCCGACATTCCGTTTCTTCCAGTTGAATTTTTCAAAACGCAGAAAATTTATTCTGCATCAGAAGAAGCAGGAATTGTTTTCACGAGTAGCGGAACTACTGGCAGCGTAACGAGCTCACATTTTGTGAAAAGCAAAAGACTGTACGAACTCAGTTGTTTTGCGGGTTTCACTGCGGCATACGGTTCTCCGAAAGATTGTGTCTTTCTTTTTCTGCTTCCCTCCTACCTCGAACGCGAAGGCTCTTCGTTGGTGTTCATGGCCGATTACCTGCGTCGATTGAGCGTTGATGAAGATACAATACGCGGAAATCCAAATGGTGTTCAGTCATTTTTCCTGCACAACTATTCTGAACTGGCAGCACGACTTACTTCTCTCAACAAATACAACGAAGGAAAAAAGGTAATTCTCCTTGGTGTTACGTACGCACTGCTCGATCTCGCTGAACAATTTCCTCAGGATATCAGCAACGTAATCATCATGGAAACCGGTGGAATGAAAGGCAAGCGCAAAGAAATTACCCGTCAAGAATTGCACGCCACATTGAAAAGTGCATTCAACGTTTCTGCGATTCATTCCGAGTACGGAATGACTGAATTACTTTCACAAGCCTACTCGAAAGGCGAAGGTATTTTCACTTGTCCGCCGTGGATGAAAATCCTGATCCGAGAAACCAGCGATCCACTTTCATGGTGCACGCAAGGAAAAACCGGAGGCGTAAGTATCATCGATCTCGCGAATGTGTACAGCTGCAGTTTTATCGGCACTTCTGATTTAGGAAAGTTGCATGCGGATGGTTCGTTTGAAATTCTCGGGCGGTTTGATTTCTCGGATACGAGGGGTTGTAATCTGCTGTATGTGTAGAGGAGCAAAGGAACGCGGATTTTGATGTCCGCTTATTGTTAGTCTTATACCGGATCATCCTGGTGAATACAATGTCTCGGCTTCCGATCTTATGAGATAACTTATAAATCTATCTCATTAAATCCGGCTCTGACACAAGCTGTGTACCGCACCGATCCTTCAAGGAATTAGAAAACAACGGGCAAAAAAATCCGCGTTCCATTTTTTCGCCCAATTACAGATCAAACTCCTCCATTTACCAAACTTCTCGATCGGGCAAGCGTATAATCACTAAAATTGGTTCATGAAACGCCTCGCATTCTTCCTCGCGATTTCCATCAGCTTCTTCGGATGCACCAAAGAAGTTGCAACATCTGAAGTCTCCTTCTCTGTTTCCGAAATTTCTCAGGACACACCAACTTACGGAATTGAATATACGAGTGATCAGAACGGATCAACGGCAACAGCTTCACGCGACGGCACAAATTTCAGTTCAGGAAAAATTGTGTTGAAGCAAGGTCAGTTCATTTCGCTGAAAACTAACTGTACCGCTCCACTGTTTGCACTGCGACTGAATATTTTCATCAATGGCAATCTCTGGAAAACCGGAGAAATGAATAGCCCGACTTCTACCTTCACACTCAGTGGAGGCGTTCCTGCAGAATAGCCTTCGACTTAACATCCGCATAATGTGAGCGGCGAAAATTCTAACATTCTCTTCATATCACGATAAAACTCAGCCAACCTGCCGACCGTAGTTTTGTGGTGTAATGAAAAAAGCACTCACACTTATTCTCTTCACTCTTGTAATGAGTCATGCACTCGTTGCAGGCACTCCGGGAGCTGGCGTGATGTTCGTTACAGGTACGGTTACCGACAAATCTTCCAATGAAACGCTTGCAGGAGTTGAAGTGCGCGTGAAAGGAACAAACATTGTAACCTACACTAATTTCGACGGAAACTTCTTTCTCCCTGAGCTTCCTGCCGGGACATATACACTTGAGTTCAACTACATCACTTACTCCACAACGATTGTAGTTGCAGACGGTTCCGATGCAGAACCAGAACTCACTGTTGCGATGCAACAACGCTGATCTTCAAAGTATTTTCACCACACCTTCACTTTTATACACTGATTTACAGTCGCTTGCGCGTATGTTAACTTAACATTACGCAATCCTTATGAGAAGGTCAAAGAAGGGCGAATCTTTGTGGGGTCATGGTCTATGACCTGACACCACAAAGTGTTGAACGCAAAATCTGCTGAATTATGACACGTAATCTTCTCCTCTTCGTTTTTGTTCTCCTTGCTCTTGCAGGAAACACACAAGGAATTTCCTTCGCCAACGGAATGTATGTTGATGAAAGCGGAACCGCATATACCGGAAGCTACACTCAGAAATATGAGAACGGAATTACGAAAGCCGAATTCTCTGTGATCAAAGGTCAACTCGATGGATACGCTGTTTACTATTACGAGAGCGGATTGAAAATGGAAGCCGGAAATTATCTGAACGGTCAGCGCAACGGTTTGTGGGAATCATGGAACGCAGTTGGTGTAAAAATCAGCGATGCGAATTATGTTCTCGGAGTAAAAAACGGAGCATGGCACGTGTGGGACGACAATTCAAACCTTCGCATGGAAATGCATTACACCAACGGAGAAAAATCAGGTGCGTGGAAAATGTGGAATGAAAACGGCGTGCTCATCTCAGAAAGAAACTATACGCAGACTAACTAACCTCTGCGTTGCCTCTGCGCCTTCGCGACTTTGCGGTTGAAAAGAGGATGTCAATTTAAGACGTCGATCGAAGTAAACACAAGCAACTTGTTTCGCAATCTAACGATGCTTAATATCCCATCGTCTCGCGCACCCGCTCGAGTACCGGCGTCCCAATCGCTCTCGCTTTATCAGCACCTTTCTTCAACTCGGCATCAAGCAATCCACGATCGCCCATGAAGCGGTTGTAAGCTTCGCGCTCGTTCTTATATTTCTCCATGATGAGTTCGAACAACGCTGTCTTCGCGTGACCGTATCCGAAATTTCCGGCAAGATATTTCTCCCGCAACGATGCAGTTTGTTCTGCACTTCCGATTACTTTGTAAAGTGCAAACACATTGTCTGTATCCGGATTCTTCGGTGCTTCCAACGGTGTTGAATCAGTCACCACACTCATCACTACTTTCTTCAGCTCCTTCTCAGCAAGAAAAATATTGATGAAGTTGTTTTTCGATTTCGACATTTTCTGTCCGTCGATTCCTGGAATCAACATCGTTACCTCATCAATCTTCTCGTGCGGAACAACAAATATTTCCTTCTGGTACTGATGATTTATTTTCTCAGCAAGATCGCGTGTGAACTCAACGTGTTGCTTCTGATCCTTTCCAACAGGAACAATATTTGTTTCGTACATGAGAATATCCGCAGCCATCAGAACAGGATACGTAAACAAACCCGTATTTACGTCCATGCCTTGGGCAACTTTGTCTTTAAACGAAGTCGCTAATTGCAAACGCTGGTACGACATGAAACAATTCAGGTACCATGTGAGCTCCGTCACTTCCGGAACTGCACTTTGCTTGAAGAGAATATTTTTGTCGGTGTCCAATCCAAACGCAAGCCACGTTGCTGCAACTGCATAACGACTTTCGCGAAGAAACTCAGCATCCTTAATCGACGTGAGTGAATGTAAATCAGCAATAAAGTAAATGCTGTTGTTGGCAGGATCTTTCGAAAGCTGAATTGCCGGTACAATTGCACCAAGGAGATTTCCCAAGTGTGGAATGTTCGTTGCCTGTATGCCTGTGAGGATGCGTGCCATAAGAGTAGATTTCGAAACAAAAGTACGAGTTTCCGGTTCTCGGCACTATCAGAAGTGTAAACGCATTCCCAGTCCGACCTGGAAATAGGATGCGTCTATTGTTTCCTCCGGAATGGTAATTGATCCTTGCGGCTGATGCCAATCGTATGAAGGCAAAACGATCGGTTTCAGAAAAGTTTGCTGCATGTCCAGCACAATCGCGAACCGTTGTGTGAGAAAAGTTGCAAGATTCAGTTTACCCATCACTCCAAAAACATTTGCGTACCACCTGTCATATCCCGGCAATGCATCATGAAAATCGAAGCTGCCGAAGGCAATTCCCATGCCTGCGGTACATTGAAATCTTTGAGTGTTGAATCGATCATGCTTCGCCAGTATGTAAGATAAACTCAGCGAAGTGTGTCTCCCATCCATTGTAACGTAATGCGGATCCGCGGACTTCACCTCCACCTCAGAACTATTTTCACAATAGTAAGCATCCACCGCCCAGTTGCTGTTGACATTATATCCAACATTAAACATATACAACGAGCCGGCTGCAGCAAGGTTATGATGTTTTGTGATCATGACTTTTCCGGAAAGACTCATGTATATTTTGGCATCCGGAAATGCCCTTCCTATTTTCAACGAAGATGCTGTGAGATCATCGAACGTAAATGGAGGATCAACCTCAATTCCACTACTCGTCCAATGCGCGGATTCCGGAATCGTATCCTGCCAGATCGTGTAATCATAAGTCGACCAGATCAGTTCACTTTCACCTGGAGCAGCACTATCCTTGAAATGATCGTGTGTGCAGATCCATGTTGTATCAACAACTACCGAATCACGCTTCCCCGCACTTATGCCAGCTCCTACTATGACGCCCGCTCCAGCTGCCGGAACAATGAAAACCGGGTGAAAAGTATTTCCGGGAAGAAAAACATGTAGTCCCGCTCCGAGAACAACGCCCACAGCACCACCAATCACAGCGCATATAGGTGTCCGCGAAACTTCTTCCACAGAATCAACACTGAAAATTGCGCTGATGTTTTCTACGAGATAAAAACGCAGAACTGAATCACTTATGGTTGGATCAAACAAACCTTCGTCTTCATACAGCAGCATTGTACTATCAGTTATCGCAACAATCTGTCCGATATGCGCAACATTGTCATTAGTAAGGACTGTGACCATAGAACTTTTCCCGCGCCATATTTCATTGGCTTTATTCCACGAAACCGAATCTAATCCGTAAGGAGCGTGAACAGGTTCAATGTTTTGAGACTGAACTCTGATTGTCAGAAGAAGAAGACACAGACAAATTCCACCAATTGTTTTCATAATTACCTTGAGTCGGTTAAACAACAGGGGATGTTATGAAGCAAATTAGCTCAACAACGTCGTGTATTCCTAGAACCAACCTCTATCTGGCTGCTTTGGTGTCATTTCTGGTTGTTATTCGGGAAACAAAGCACGCGAGTATACCGCACAACTGAGCACTGAGCACCGAGAACAGTTAACTTTGCACCATGTTCCTCCACTGGGCAGGTCTTGTCCCTCGTACATTCTGGAAAATCTTCTTCATCTCCAACTTCATCCTGGGGCTTGTCGCGCTGTTTCCGGTTTTCGCGGTGTTGCTCACGAAACGAAAACGTTACAACGGAGCATTTGCACTCATGCGTTTGTGGGCGCGGTGGATTGCTCACGTTCCCGGGGTTTTTGTTTCGATCAAACATGAAGCGCCATCCGAAGAATTACCCGAAGCGTGTATCTACGTTGCGAATCATGCTTCTTATCTCGACATCGTATTGAGTTATGTTGCCGTTCCGAAATACTTCGTGTACATGGGCAAAGCAGAAATTGAAAAGGCTCCGCTCTTTCGCATTTTCTTTCGCGATATGAATATTTACGTCGACCGGAAAACACGCACAGGGTCTTACGCAGCATTTGTTGCTGTCAGCGAAAAATTACGGAGCGGTCAGAGTGTTTTCATTTTTCCGGAAGGAACCATCGAGGCGCGTGGACAACTCCGCAACTTCAAGAACGGTGCTTTCAAGATGGCGATCGAACACCAGGTTCCTATTGTACCTGTGACATTCCGAAATAACTGGAAGCTATTGCAGAATGGCGGTTTTTTCAAGTCACATGGTCGTCCCGGACTGGCCAAAATCACTGTACACAAACCTGTTCCCACGGCGGGCTTAACAGAAGCAGATTTGGTATCTTTGCGTCACTCAGTGCGGGAAACCATTGCCCGCGAATTGCAGCAAAAATGAAAGTCGACAGCAAAACCGTTCGTGACATTGCCCACCTCGCCCGCCTCGAATTCGATGCGAAAGGCGAAGAGAAAATGATTCACGACATGAACAACATGATTGGTTTCGTAGAAAAACTCAACGAGATCAACACGGATGGAATCGAACCACTCATCTACATGACCGATGAAGTGAATCATTTGCGTGAAGACGAAGTGAAAGAACCATTGGCACACAAAGCTGTGCTCATGAATGCTCCTAAACACGATTCGGATTATTTTAAAGTTCCGAAAGTGGTGGAGAAAAAGTAGCACCGCTCTATTGGTTTCCGGTTTTTATAGATATTGGAATTTTTGTTTTAGCGTGAGTTTGGATTAAGGATGTTGCGATTCTCTTAAACTACTTGTAAATTGAAACGAGATAGACCTCAAGCTATTTGGTTTATAGGCGCTGTTTGAATTCCACTGCTCATAGCAACAATCTAAAAAAGAAGGACATGACAAGAATTGGCTTAACCTTATTGACAATCATTATGGGTCTTAATGTCTCTGCTCAGTTCGTGGCAAGATTGGAAATTAAGGAAGACATTCCCGGCATTTGCGACAAGAATGAAGTTTACGCTCTCTTCCCGTCATTCACTGGGCAAGTTGAGGCAGTTTGTCCGGTATCGAAAGAAGAAATTTTACGGAAACTAAATTCTGAAGTTCAGTTTGTAAAAGACAATCCTAAGTACGACGACAAAGGAATGATGGGACTGATCATTAATTGCAAAGGCGAAGTAGTTCAATGCAAAATGGACAACAAAACCAAAAACCCGGAACTGGACAAGCAGATTGAAGCCGTTTTCAATTCTCTGGGAACATGGACAGCCGGAACACTGAATGGAACCGCAGTAGACTCGTCAAGACTATTCAGTTTCAAAATAAAAAATGGTCAGTTCATTTTTGACTAGTCGATACTATAAACCGCGATGTTCCCGTGGAGAAGAAATAGTGTCCGTGTGCAGTAGGTAGCGTCCTCACAGTAACTGCAAAAATATGTCTTCAGTCAAATGCACTTTTCTGATTCTTGCGACAATCGTTTTCCTGCCTGTATTAGTTGGATTCAAGGGAACCCGTACATCAACCGTGCTATCCGATAAGAAATGGAATCTGAGCAAACACCTGAATACCGTGACTGCAGGTGATACCATAGTATTTAGAAGTGCTGGCGATCGGGGTCAACTGCTCTTCAAATCAAATGGTGTACTGAAGCAGCAGACCTGGTATGGATTCTGCGGCAATACATCGCGTTTGGAACGACGCAGAGCTGAACGGGCAGGATTGAAAGCTATCGGCAAATGGATTATTACTGAATCCAACAATACCGTCAACCTGAAACTTGAACTCAGCCTGAAAGACATCAACCTTGAACAGATTTCGTTGACTAAGGACAGCATTCGGTTTTGCGTGCGTTCGGTGCAGATCAGCGATTGAGTGAAAATGCATAGGCTGTTGAACGATAAATCATCCTACGAATCGAAAATGAGTTACTGGTTGAAAGTGATCTTTTTTACCATTACTCCTTTAGTTCTTCTGTATTTCATATCCATTCCTTATTACGATTCGAGTGATGATGCAGATACTGACTTTAAGAAATCACTTTTTTATGCAGCAATTTTTCTGGTTCCTGTCGCATTGGGCGCTCTCCACTTATTTCTCGCACGGGATAAAAGACCCGGAGAATTTCCAGTCAAAGCCATTTTCGTGCTTCTTGCATTCTCATTGTTCGTGGAGTCACTGAATGGGATGTATCAGGATTCATTCAGATTGAGCGCGTATGCACCTTCACTTGAAACTTTTGTTCTGGAATGTCTCAGTATTGGATTATGCGCAGTACTACTGATCGCAGTTCAGGTTTACCTTGTTCTGAGAAATTCTCAGTAAATTTGATGTACAAATTTCATCAAAATGTCAGCAACGGCGATCAAGAACTTATTCAACGTCGGCAAAGCAGTTAAAAGAATCAGCCGTAGACGATACAACAAAGAACTTAGTGCTGCGATTGCTCGCATGGATAGTGGCAAGCCTGTTTCTCATAAGGAAGCTCTTAAGGAATTATCTAGATGGTAAAATCTTTCGCTTGCAATACTTCCGGGATCGGTTCCAAATCAGATCGGACTAAATCAAAACATCGCTCCTAGCCTATGTACGATCTCCCCCATCACAAAGAACGCAACGAAAAGACAGTTAATGAATTTATCGGCCGCTATCCATTTGCATTTATAACTGGGTGCGATTCAGAAAACAAACCTGTAGCAGCGCAGATTCCTGTTTTCATTGAAGAAAAAGAGGGCAGGAAAATACTGCGCGGACACATCATGAAAAATACTGACCATCACAAAGCGTTTCTGCACAATGAAAATGTGCTGGTGGTTTTCACCGGACATCACACATATGTAAGCGGAACATGGTACAGCAATCCGCATACACCTTCTACGTGGAATTTCATGAGTGTGCATGTGAAAGGAATAATCCGAATGTTGGATGATGATGCTTTGATCGATGTTCTTCGCATGACAACACTGCACTTTGAAAATCAGAATGCAGCGTCGGCAACAATTTATGATAATCTTCCGGCGGATTACACGCAACGATTGATGAAAATGATTGTCGCGTTTGAAATTGAAGTTCAGGAGCTCGACACTGTTTTCAAATTGAGTCAGGACAGAGATGCGAAGAGTTATAACAACATCATTCAGCAGCTCAGGAAACAAGGTGAATCCGGACAAGTGATTGCAACAGAAATGGAAAAAAGAACCAAAGAGGTATTTCCTCAGTAAAAGATTATGAAAACACTCAGCGCACTCATGCAGGAAATCATTCAACTCACGACCGAGATTGAAACGAAATATCCTGAGCTGTACAAATTCCTTGGAGAAACACCAGTCGACATCTGCGACACCCCAGCCAAAACCATTTGCACCGAAGATCTCAAGGATTATCTGGAAACGTTGAAGTCGCAACTGAAGCATCACATCGAAACGCACAATAAGAAATAACACCAGTGACTCAAGCTGCGCTCAATGATCAATTGCTCCTTGCCGTTACTTATCACAAAGTAGACGAGGTGAAAACTTGTCTGGAGCAAGGTGCCGACCCGAACTACGATTCCCACGAAGGACAATCGCCCAAGCAAAGGAAAGGTCAGCCGTACACACCATTGCGCATGGTTGTGTTCTGTATTTCTGATGCTGATCTACTGGATGATGGACTGCGCGATTTCGCAGTGATTGCCAAACTATTACTGAAACATGGCGCTGATCCAAATCCTGCAATGGATCTTTCGGAAATGAGATACGGAAAGTACAATCCGGTGATGGAGAATAATCTCTTTCTCGATGTACTGAAAATTATCAGCGACGCAAATAAAATGTAACAACAAGGTTGAATAACAATATGAAACCATTTTTTCTTTTAGTTCCACTTCTGCTCACTTTTGCAGCATGTTCCGGCGATAAACCAGAGGACGTTTCTACAGACTCTCCCCGTTACGAATCCATCATGCCTCCGCCTGATTCAATCCATGAGGAACATGGCATGCCTGAAGTAACAACTGAATGTTATCGTTTCGATAAAGGCGATCACCATAAGTGGATTGAACTTACTCAGGTGCTGGACAGCGCGTGGGGCACTCTTCATTTTAACTGGGACGGAAAAGACGGAACAAACGGAGACTTCACTGGAAAATTTCACGGTGATACTTTGTGGATCATTTTTAACGCGAAGGGTGAAGGATTCTTTATTCCGCGCGAAGTTGCATTCCTGAAAAAAGGCGACAAGTTGTACGAAGCACAAGGAACGCAGGAAGAAGGTCCGAAAGGCACATACTATTACCAGTATAAACAAATGCTGGAGTATAGTGATCCTGAACCCATGGCTAAAGGTCCGTGCATGTAACCTGTGAAATTGAAGTAATAGCAGCGTCTTATCATAGTAGATCATAAACCTACTCCAGATGAAACACATTCTCGTCATTCTAAATTTGTTGCTTCTTTCATCACTTGGATTTTCCCAGGAAAATAAATTGCAATTCGGTATATCAGGTGGAGTGAATTACTACGCCCTTCTTTCCGCAAAAGGATTCGACCATAAATTCACTACGAAACCCGGATTGGACATTGGACTGATTACGATGTATCGCTTAAGTCCGCATTGCGAATTGAGTTTGCGCACTATCTATGAAAGCTTCAGCTATCACGCCGATTACGCCTTTACGTTTCTGCAGCCCAATGATCCTTACATTCCACGTACTGCAGAAGTTTCGGTCTCTTACCTGAATATTACTCCAACTTACGGCTACGTGTTTACGCGCAAAGGCAGGTCTGAGTTATTTTTTGAGATAGGCCCAACTGTTCAACTCCTCGTTTCCTATTCGGATGAAACCGCGTTCGAAGACAATTCCGTTCGCGATTCTCAATACCTTAATAAGACACTTTATGGCGTGAGTTTTACTTGCGGGGTGAACTGGTATGTTGCAGATCATGTAACGTTAGCGTTAGTGCCCGAACTTCGCACCTTACTCAAAGCGCCCACCTCTTCCTTCATCCGGCAAAGAGTCAACGTTATGGGTTTGTCACTTATATTGAGATGGGCGCGATGAATTCACCAATTGTTAATTCAAGCGATGTACGTTTATTCACAGGCCGCCATCGACTCTTTGCCGCGATTCACGACGAACACGGTCCACCACCTAACTGGAAACGTCCCCAAGGATTTGTTTCGCTCTCGAAAATAATTCTCGAACAACAGGTAAGTCTGGCATCTGCAAAGGCACACTTCAACAAACTGAACGGATACATTCCGAAATTTTCTCCGGAAGAAATTCTCAAACTGAGCGACAAAGAAATGCTCGCGTGTCAGATCAGTCGGCAGAAAGCCAAATACCTTCGGGCATTATCCACGGCAATTCTTTCACGCGATCTTCCACTGAGCAAATTCCGCAATCTTGAAGAACCGAAAATTCGCGAGCGTCTGACTTCCATCAAAGGAATCGGCGTGTGGACCAGCGACATTTATCTCATGTTCTGTCTGCAGGCAAAAGACGTTTTTCCCATCGGCGACATCGCAATCGTCAATTCCATCCGGAAACTCACGAAAGCACAAACTCATGAAGAAATTCTGAAGCTTTCAGAAAAGTGGAAACCATTCCGTTCACTTGCGACATATTATCTCTGGCATCACTATCTTAGTGAAAAGAAATAACGTGACTGATCCTGAACTGGTAGAATATTACAAGCTTCGCGCGAAAGAATACGACAAGCTCTATACACGCGAAGATCGTCAGGATGCATTGCGGGAAGCTTCAGAAATTCTTAAGAACATTTTCTCCGGAAAAGAAGTTCTGGAAGTTGCTTGTGGAACCGGGTATTGGACAGAACAAATTGCGAAGACAGCGAAATCCATTCTCGCTACCGACATTAATGACGCGATGCTCGAAGTTGCGAAAACGAGAA
>CAYUTR010000060.1:0-16716 GCA_964447465.1 uncultured Chryseobacterium sp. | reverse complement strand
CAATGCAAAACGCTCATCGGTCACGAGTTGATTTCCTGCAACGCGATCCATTGGCAAAACCGACAAAGCGCCTTTAGGTAATTCAGTCTGATCAATGATGCGTGCCAGTTCCAGAGTTGAAAGCGGAGTTGAAGATGCAGGTTTCAATATGATCGGACATCCCGCCGCAATTGCCGGAGCAATTTTATGTACCGCAAGATTCATCGGAAAATTGAACGGAGCAATTCCGGCAACAATTCCGATAGGAAAATATTTTACGAGTCCTTCCTTGCGTTCTCCTGCCGGAGTCCAATCGAGAGAAATATATTCTTTGGGTAAACGCTTTGCTTCTTCAGCTGCAACCAGAAATGTTTGTGCAGCGCGATCGATTTCTGCCAATGCGTAGCGCAATGGTTTCCCCGACTCGCGGCAAAGTACGGTTGCCAGATGGTGACGATTCTCCGTGATAACATCACTGATCTTGCTTAGAATCTTGAATCGTTTCCACGAAGGCATCTCACGCATTTCAACCTGCACTGATTGAGCAGCGCTGATGCATTTCTCCAACACCTTCGCATCGGCCTGCCACGTGCGTGCAATCACATTTCCATCATGCGGATTGCGCACTTCAAGAGCGTGTGCGGTGGTGATGAATTCACCGGCTGCGTATATTGGATAGGTTTGCATTGCAGCGAAATTACGAAAGAGTAGGCAGTAGTTCAGTAGGCAGCAGGCAGTCAGCACTATTTCGACTGCCTACTGCCTACTGATTGACTGCCTACTGAATAACTATCTTTGCGCCGTGTCAGGAAAATCCCTCACCAGCTGGATCATCTTCATTGCACTCGCGCTAACGTGGGGAAGCTCTTTCATTCTCATGAAGCGTGGAATGGATGCGTTCTCGAGCAGTCAGGTTGCAGCATTGCGGATAGGAATGGCATTTCTTTTTCTGTTTCCTCTTGCCATCAAACATTATTCAAAAGAACTGTGGAGCAACTGGAGAGCTGCTGCAGGAATGGGAATATTTGGGAATCTTATCCCTGCATTTCTATTTACGAAAGCTGAAACGATGATCAGCTCAGCTCTTACCGGAATGCTGAATTCGCTCACGCCACTTTTCACACTCATCACGGGACTTGTCATTTTCAGGTTACGCGTGAATGGACTTCAGGTGATTGGTATTATCATAGGTCTGTTGTCAACGGTGTGTTTGCTGGTGATCGGTAATAAAGGAATCGGTTCATTGAGCAACGCGTTGATCGGCGGCGGACTCGTTATTCTTGCAACGGTTGGTTATGGTTTCAGCGTGAACCTCATCAAAACAAAACTCAGTCACTTGAATCCAGTGAGCGCAACGCTTCTTGCAATGAGTATCATTGGACCGATAGCGCTGGTGTATTTGTTCACGACGGATTTTATTCACGTCATGCAAACGCACCCGAAAGCATGGTCAAGTCTCGGTTATGTTGCGATACTGGCGATTGTAGGAACTGCGCTGAGTGTAATTGTCTACAACATTCTCATCCGTGATGCAGGAGTGCTGTTCGCCGCTTCAGTTACGTATGCAATTCCGATTGTTGCAATGATGTGGGGCTTGTTCGACCATGAACATGTGACGTGGATGCACGCGGTGTTCATCAGTGGAATTCTCTCTGGAGTTTGGATGGTCAACAAGAAATGATGTGCCGATATGCCGGTGTGCCAATGTGCCGATTTAATTAGCTGATGCCAAACCAGGAATGTGAATTGCAAAGTAACTTGATTCGGAATTTTCTTGAGCCGCGCCTGTGCTGAGCTTGTCGAAGTATGGGTTTATCCCGCGGCGAATGAAAGCGATTCGATTAGCTATCGAACTCCGCGTACTTCCTCCACAATCAACGAGCGCGTAACACTTTTTCCATCCATCGACATGCGGATCTGAACAGTTGCCAGCAGCTCAACACCTTTGATAGACGCGCCGCTCAGGCTTACAGAATCATTCAGTGCCACCAGTTTCGGAAAAGCAGAAATCTTGAGGATTGCCAGCGTATCACCATGCTCCCCAATAAATGTTGCGTTGTTATCCGGCTTGAACATGATCTTCCCGAACATGACAACTGTAGAATTCTGCATGTCGTTATCTTTCTTCTGACGGAAGACCAACCATCCGGTATCTGCAATCATTGAATCGGTATTCAGTGTTTGCAGATTGTAGAGGTCTAAATAGCCAAAACGTTTTACGCGTCTTCCTGACCATGTATTGATGTATGTTCCGGAATCTGTTTGAGCGAGTTTCCATGTACCATTCACGATAGTTGTGTCTTCTTCACCGGTGTGATGCATGTACACATGTGTCATTTTGAAATTGCCCGTATCGGCGCGCTTCATATTGAAGAACGTGTACGTGATACGCATGCCTTCTCCTTTCGCATCGGGCAACGCAACAGTGTACGATGTGCTGATTGAATCCTCATACATGTTTTCCACCACTACAGTTTGATCGGTAGTTTTCATTCCACCGCAGGCCTGTAACAGCAAAAACACTGCCGCGCAGAACGCAACAAGAATATGAGTTGGGGGTTTCACTTCGCGGTAAAATTAGTCGACTCTCTGATGATATTCAAAATACATCTGCTAAATAATGTAATTGAACCGGTACCTTTGTTCCGAACCAAGGATTCAAAGTGAAATTCCCCCTTCTCAGTCCGAAATATTCTCTTCCTGCAGCCATTGTTAGCGGAGTTCTTGCTGTGGCCATAATCGTCTGGTTGCGAATGCTGTTGCCGGGATGGATGTACAGTGGATCGGCATTATTACTTACGACCCTCATCGCGTATTTACTGTTCGCGGGTCCATGGTCTCCAGCGCAAATCCGTTTTGTGATACTTGTCTTCGCAGTGGGAACCGGCATACTTGTTATCGGCGAACGAAATCCTGCAATGTTCGGATCGTTTTCGATGGGCGATGGGCTTGGACCTTTCTTTGGATCAGTTGGAATGCTATGCGGATTACTCGTCGCATTGCCAACGCTCTTCACATACCCGATTGCAGGAAATCTTACAGAGAACATTTACCTCCGTTCATTGATCGGTGCGGTATTGGTTACGGTCCCCGCGATCCTCATTTCCTACAACGGAGAAATGCTCAGTTTTTTCACGTGGTTTGAAATTTTTCCGGCGTTCACAGGATTCATCATCTGGTTCGCGATTTCCTTCTTCCTGCAGTTCGCGGGATTTCAACTGCAGGTGACACTGGATAACCCGATGGCATTGCCGTTGTACATCATCTGGATCGGCGCACAGCTGGTGATGACGATTATTCGTTTCGCATCCTGAAAAAAATTAAGACGCAGGTAATCAGCCTTTTTTTCGTTTACAAATGTTTGTAACCGGATGTTCCACTCCGCATGATGTATATTTGAACGTGACCGGAAATTCCTACATCCGACTATCAGAACTTCTTTCCCTTGTGGACGATGCCTTGCGCACCACACTGGGTGAAAAAACATGGTGGATCATCGCGGAGATCAAGGAACGTACTGATCGCGGCGAATACATCTACTTTGAACTTGCTGAGAAATCGGATACCAGCGATGACCTCATTGCACGAACACGCGCGAGTGTGTGGCGTAGAGAAGCAGTTGCAGCCTTCAGGAATTTTGAAGACATCACCGGTAAGCGTCCCGATAAAGGGATGCAGGTATTGTTACGTGCGGGGATTACATTCCATGCAGTTCACGGATTTTCTCTGCAGTTGTTTGATATCGACTCGCAGCACATGCTTGGTCAACTCGAACTGCAACGACGCCAAACTATTGCACAGCTTGCAACGCATCCTGAAATCGGATTCGAGAACGGACGTTTTGATACTCCAAATAAGCGTGCGGAATTTCCGGTCGTCGTTCAGAATATCGCTGTCATCACTTCAGCATCTGCAGCAGGTTACCAGGATTTTGCTGATTCACTGAAAAAAAATCCGTTCGGCTACCTGTACAATGTGCGTCCATATTTTACAATAGTACAAGGCGACAAAGCAGCCGAAGCAATGCGGGATCAACTGCTTGCTGTCTACAAAGACATTCAGGAGGGTATGCCAACAGATCTGGTTGTGCTCATTCGTGGAGGTGGCGCACAAAGCGATCTTCTTCCATTCGATCAGTTCCGGCTGGCGATTGCACTTGCGAGATTTCCAATTCCGATTGTTGCTGGAATCGGTCACCTGAAAAATGAAAGCGTTGCAGATATGGTTGTACATACTTCCGTGAAAACTCCGACGCAGGCAGCAGAATTTATCATCGATCACAATCGCGCATTTGAAGAAGAAGTGGAAGCAGCTCGGGAGATGATTATTCTGAAATCACAAAATCTTCTCGCCGTGATGAATCGCAAGCTCGATCATGCAGGGACGAAAATCAACAGCGGAGCAATCACACTCGTGCATACACGCACGCGACATCTTGAGCGCGTGAAGGACAGTCTGCGTGCAGCTGCCGTTCAGAATTTGTCCGATAAATCAAGTGCGCTAACCGAAAAACGTTTGCGTTTATCTGCGAGTACAGAGAAACTGCTCTACACGAAGAAGCACCAACTCGACAAGCTCGATGAAAAATTGCGACTGCTCGATCCAATGATTATTCTAAAGCGTGGATATTCCATGCTCACACGAAACGGAGAAGTAATTGCTTCTTCCAAAAAACTGAATCCGGGCGATAAAGTCAATCTTGTGTTTTCCGATGGAAACGCTGAAGCCCAAATCACCGACATAAAACCGAATAACAATGAGTAAGAAAGACATTTCCTATTCCGATGCGTTGAACGAACTCAACGAAATTGCCGGCGAAATTGAAAACGAATCCATCGCGGTCGATGAGTTGACGGTAAAACTCAAACGCGCCTCTGAACTGATCACGCTCTGTCGCGCTAAATTGCGGCTTACGGAGGAGGAAGTAAAAAAGATCATTGGGGAAATGGGGGAATCGTCTTAGTGACGTACAAACGTGATTTAACGCACAATCTGATTTTTTTACCCTGAAATAATTTTTACATTTGCGCCCCCTGACAGATCACTGGTCAATCAGGACGTTCATTATGGTATGGTTCGGTAGCTCAGTTGGTAGAGCAATAGACTGAAAATCTATGTGTCGCCGGTTCAATTCCGGCCCGAACCACAAGTAAAAGATCGCTTAGGCGATCTTTTTTCATTTATGTACGGCAGGAATTCCGCTGAACGTGTACATCTTACACACAGTGTCACAAGGAAAGTTGATTTTGTCACTTCGAGCGCATCCCGATAGCTATCGGGAGAGAAGTCAACAAAATCGAGGATGAAGGCCGATTGTTGAGTTCTCGATGGAGTCTATACAGAGCGTAGTCGAGGTACTCGAACTGACAATCGGCCTTCAATCCACCCCAAACCCCTAAAAAACCTCATTTCTGCCCCTTTTGTTGATTCATTGTAATAACTCCCAAAACAAACGATACTATCTGATTTTCAGCGAATTAACCCCATTTTGGCATATAAAACCCTTATAATTTGAGTTGATTTCGCATCTTTTTTTTATAAATTGTACTTCAATATCAATCAGCAACCTCACAAGAAAAATTCACCACTATGGAAAAATACAACGCTATTCTCGATTTGATGAAAAGTCTTGAACCCGATTTCGAAAAGTTTTTCGTGAAAGGCAACAAAGCCGCGGGTACTCGAATCCGTAAAGGAATGCAGGATCTGAAAGCACTTGCTCAGGACGTACGCGTTGCTGTTCAGGATAAGAAAACAGTCGAGTAGCCTTTCGCTTTGTTTTTAGTCCACGCGCTAAATAGTGCGTGGTTCAATCATATTTAACGTCCCGACATTTATCGTTGGGACGTTTTTTTATCCTTATGAAGTGAAATCACTTTTCCTGCTCCTCATTCTCAGTTGTGGACTTTTTAATGCAAGTGCACAAACAGATTCTTCCGCAATCAAGATAGATTCCTGTGCTTGCTCAGCCCCTGCATCATCATATTCTGAACAAACGCCTCAGTTTCCTGGAGGTCAGGGAGCATTCGATCAATATCTCATCACAAAAACGAACAATCCTCAAGGTGTTGGTTCTTTTGTGTACGTTGAATTTACTGTATCTGAAACTGGAAAGGTTTGTAATGCAAGAGTGGCGCGTGGGATTGCTGGAATGCCGAATCTGGATAAACGAGCACTTCGAATTATTCAAGAGAGTCCGCCATGGACACCAGGTATGACGAATGGAAAAAATGTTTGTGTGACCGTGACGGTTCCTGTAAGGATGCCACCATCTAAGATTGCACCTCGCTAATTATTCCAGCTTCTTTCCGCCGAACGGATAATTATTCATGATCCTTCTCAGAATTTCCACGGCGCGTTTCGCTCTCGTCTCAGGCAATTTGCCGCTATTCACCCAATACGCCATATTCCGTTTCATGCCTGGAGTCATCTTCGCGAACTTGCGGATCGCTTCTTCCTCCATGTTTATGGCCTCAGTAAGTTCTTCAGGAATGTCAATGTCATCGGGATTCGGATTGCGATAAATCTCAATCACCACTTTCTTTCCTTCTTCTGCTTTCGTCTTCTTGCGCACATCCGTTCCAACTATAATGTCGTGACCACCTTCACCGTCCGGAATTAATGCACGATCAACCTGCGCTCCGTTCATCGTTCCGAGCACACGTACTCTTCCTTTGGTTCCAAAATATTTTGTGACTGATGCCGGCACACGTACGAAATGTCCGCCACCAATCTTATAACGCTTTTCAAGAATTCCTTCGAAGCGAATGACTCCGGATTCTTTTTTCGGTGCAGCTGCTTTCTTCTTCGCGATGGTTTTCTTCGCTGCTTTCTTCCTTGCGGGTGCTTTTTTCTTCGCCATGATCGTTTAGCTAAGGTAGTACAGTTAACAGATTTTCTCTTTACTGCCTACTGCTCACTGAACTACTGCCTACTTTAAATGTAACTTTGGCCCATGTACAATCTGGTCATCGACAGAGGAAATCACAGCACGAAAGTGTATGTTTTTTCCGACGGTGAAATTGTGAATACAGCGATTGTGGAAGGCCACGCAAGTAATCTGATCAGTGTTCTGTCACCACTACTTCAGGAATATAAAATAAGCGCCTCGATTCTGAGTACGGTTCTTGACGATCGACATGAAATTGAAGATGGACTGATGTGGAACAATGCACACGTTACGTTGGATGCAGAAACTGAATTACCGCTAACCATTAACTACTCGACACAAGACACATTAGGACCAGACAGGATAGCCGCAGCAGTTGGCGGATGGCAACTATTCCAACCCAATCCCGTCTTGGTCGTAGTGGCTGGAACATGTATCACATACAACCTTGTCGATGCGAATGCAAATTTCGTGGGCGGTGCAATTTCTCCGGGCATTCACATGCGATTGAAAGCGATGCACGAATTCACTGGTAAGCTTCCTCTGGTTTCGTTCGAAGGCCAGAATAATTTATTAGGGAATTCGACTGAAACTTCTATTCGCAGCGGTGCACTTAATGGAACCGTTGAAGAGGTGCGCGGCATGATATCGGCATACGAAAAAGCATATCCCGGAATGAAAACTGTGATTTCCGGTGGAGATGGGGCCTTTTTGGCAGAAGCCCTGAAAAATGGCATCTTTGCACGCCCTGATCTGATAGCAGAAGGTCTTTATACAATACTCAAATTTAATGTCGCCGACAGTCTTACGAAGTAATTTACATTTCCGCTCTCTGTTATTGCTTGTGCTGTTGCTGTGCGGATTACATCTGGGCGCACAAAATCCTTCTGTATTGCAAACTGTTTCTCCGTATTCACGTTACGGACTTGGTGACTTCCAATTCAACGGAGGTCTGATCAATACAGCAATGGGCGGTGGAGGTATCGGACTCAGAAATGACTCACTCATTCCGCAATACATCAACCTTGCGAATCCGGCATCGCTCACTTCACATCCTTTGGTGAATTATGAGATCGGAGTTTCAAGCAACACCCTGAAGGTTGAGAACACCATAACCAACAGCACGTTTAACCGTACAACACTCAGCCATTTTTCATTCGCATTTCCAGTTACAAAAACGTGGGGCGCTGCATTCGGACTTGTTCCTTACACTTCAGTTGGATACAACGTTGCATTCAACGATGAAGTTCCAAATATCGGTAACGTACAATACCGCTACGAAGGTGGCGGTGGTGTAAGTCAGGCGTTTCTTGGAAATGCAATTCGTCCGTTTGGTGGAATGCCGCGACGTTTTGTGCTTTCTGCAAAATACGATGAGCTGCGTGCGTTGAATGATACCAGCGCGATCAAAAAAATAATCAGGCGCCGTAACAATCTTGCAAATATCTCGGTTGGAGTGAACGTATCGTATCTCTTCGGCTCATTGGTGAATGTGCGCCGCGATGTATTTCCTGATTCACTGAATACGTTCAACACGAAGATCACGAAGTACACAACATTCAGAGACGTGTATGCAACTGCCGGAATCCAATACACGTTCCGCTTTCCGCGTACGCTCAATCCGAAATACATTGCATTGCCCGATTCGATCGTAACCAATACAAAACTGTTCGGCAACAAATATTATTACCGCACAGCTTTAGGAATTGATACGGCTCA
This sequence comes from uncultured Chryseobacterium sp., assembly GCA_964447465.1. GTDB lineage: Bacteria > Bacteroidota > Bacteroidia > Palsa-965 > Palsa-965. Next base: position 8,129 of record CAYUTR010000060.1, on the reverse strand, counting down.
GTTGTTCATCAAATCTCCAGGTGCACGCATTACGTTCGGAGCTGTATTCGCTGCACCAACAGAAATCAACGTGTCTTACGATCGGCTTGCGGTTACTTACAAGCAGTTGGGCACAATTGAAAACGTTAAGGACACAATTGTTCTCGATCAGTCCGTTCCTGCGAGAATCAGCCTGCCGATGATGGGCGGATTCGGTTTCGCGATCAAGAAAGATTACAAGTGGATGTTCCAGGCCGATTACACTGTGCAGATGTGGCAGGACTTCCGTTACATGGGTACTGATGTTCACTTGAAGAACAGTCAGCGTATTACTGCAGGATTCCAGTGGCAGCCGAAACTTGCAGGTCGCGGAAATATTTTAAGCGCAACACAGTATCGCTTCGGTGCACGTTACTACCAGACTTATCTGGAACTCAACAGCACGCGTCTCACTGAAATGACTGTGAATTTCGGAATGGCATTTCCACTTCCGTACCGCACCCGTCTCGGCGAACCGATTTCACGCATCAGCCTGAACATTGAAGCAGGTCAGCGCGGAACAACAGAAGGCGGACTGCTCAAAGAATCTTTCATACGTGCAACGCTTGGTCTCACGATCAACGACCGTTGGTTCATGCGTTACAAGCTCGACTAATTTTCTGCACATGCGCAGCATCGTATCATACAGCATTGCGGTTCTTTTCCTCGCATTTACGGCGTCGTGTAAGAATGATCCTGCAGAAGTAAATTCCATTACCCAGAAAGACACGTTGCCATTGCTCACTACGCAGAACGTAGACATGATGGTAAGCGATTCAGCACGATTGAAAATTCACATGAAGGCCCCGCTTGCAGAAGATTTCGGCGGCATCGATCCGAAAACTATTTTTCGTCAGGGAATTTTCGTTGAGTTTTTCGACGATAGCGGAATGGTGAACAGTTCCATCCGGTCGCTATACGCTGAAGACCGTCCGAAGGAACAGATCATCGTTGCAAAGCAAAAAGTTGTGGTTGTAAATATTAAAGGTGAAACGCTTGAAACGGAAAAGCTCACGTACGACCGACGAACCAATCGCATTTATACGGATGCATTTGTGAAGATCACGACTGCAGATCAGGTGATCTGGGGCGATGGATTGGAAGCCGATGCTGCTTTCACAGAATACGAGATCAAAAACATCGAAGGCACGTTGATGCTTGACGATAACGACGAATCAGAATAACATGAAAAAATATCTACGCGCAACCCAGATGTTGTGGCTCATTCTTGCGGTTGTTTCCTTAATCACCACGATTTACATGTTCATCATCAATCGTGAAGACAACTCCAATGCTATTTTCTGCATGATGATTACCCTCTTCTGCGGGGTGATGTGGAATATGCGCCGGATGTTTAACAACAAGATGGAACGGGAGATGAAGAAACGGGAAGAGGAATTTAACAAAAAATCGTAATTCACTGATAGCCAGTTGTTAAGGTTTCGATAATTGCCCCGTTCCGCATCCCTCATTCCGCATCCCCTTTTTCTGTAGTTTCTCCAGTGAAAATCCTTTCCCCGATTGCCTCCTATATTGTATATTCGCGTCCCGAATTATAGAATAGTATGGCATCAGAAAAAGAAAATCCGGCCCCGAAGAATATTCAGCCGAAGAAAGAGGAGCACAGAACAATTCTTTCCCTCATCCGCTCACGTGTTGGGCTTCTCGTAGGAATCGTATTCCTCGCGCTTTTTGCGTTCATTTTAACCGACATGATCGGTAGTGGCGGCGCATCAGGTCCTTCCAATACAGATGTTGGTGAAATCAACGGAGAAGGAATTTCTCTGATTGCATTCAACAACAAAGTGGAAGAGTACAAAGGCGATCGCACACTTAGCGAACAGGAACTGACACAGATCCAGGAAGGTGTGTGGCAGGAGATGATCGATAAGCACGTGTACGAGCCGGAGTATGATGCACTCGGACTTTCTATCACGAACGATGAGCTTGCAGAGCAGATGATGGGCAACGCACCGTCACAATACATGAACCAATATTTCCAGGATCGTCAGACCGGAATGATTTCTCAGCAGTTCAGCGGTCCAGATGGAAATCTGAGTGGTGTGAAGATTCGTGCTTTCGTAAAAGAGATGACGCCTGAACAGGAAACGCAGTGGGCTGCAATCGAGAAAGACATGCGCAAGTTTTTGATGCGCGAGAAGTACAACCAGCTGATCCGCAAAGGAACGTACGTTACATCTGCACAGGCGAAACACGAATACCTGGACGAGAACAACAAGTACAACTTCAAGTTTATCGTGAAGCGTTACAGCGACATCGCCGATTCTACAATTGCAGTTACCGACGAAGAACTTCAGACCTATTACCAGGCGAATACGTTCAAGTTCAAGCAGGCTGATGCGCAGCGTGCAATTGAGTACGTGACGTTTGATATTTTCCCTTCAGCGCAGGACATTTCTGATCAGCGTACAGACATGGAGGAAATCATACCGAAATTCAAAGAAGGAAAAAAATCCAAAGACGATTCACTTTTCGTTCTTGCCAACTCTGATGACGGAATGTATGCAAGACAGAATCTTCGCGGTGGAACTTTCCCTGTAGGATCTGATTCAGCGTTCCTCAAAGCAGCAATCGGTGATGTACTTGGACCATTCAACCAGGGAGATAATATTTCCATCTTCAAAATAACAGGTCAGAGCACCAGCGCTGACTCTGCGAAAGTCCGCCACATTCTGATTTCTTACAAAGGAGCAGCAAGCTCTGCACCGGAAATCACGCGTACAGAAGCGCAGTCGAAAGCGAAAGCAGACAGTCTTCAGAAGGCGATCAAAAAAGGTGCGAAAATGGAAGACCTCGTAGAAAAATTCACTGATGATCCGGGCTCTAAGGCTGGTAACAAAGGTGACTACGGTTGGTTCACGCCAGAAAGCGGATTCGTTCAGCCGTTCAAAGACGCAGGTTTCAACAACAACAAAGGCGACGTAGTAGTTGTGAAAACAGATTTCGGTTACCACGTAATCCAGGTTCTTGACAAAACTGCTCCGAGCCGAAAGGTGGAAGTAGTTGCTGTAAACAGAAAAGTAACTGCTTCTGAAAATACAATCCGCTCGATCTACAATACTGCTGCGGAATTCTCTGGAACGAATTCAAACGGAGAAACTTTCGATGCTGCAGTGAAGAAAGACAACATGAATGTTCTGAAAGCCGGAGAGATCCAGGAGAATTCGAAATACATTAATGGTGTTGAGAACGCACGCGAGGTTATTCGCTGGATGTACGATGAAGAAGCTACGGTTGGAATTGTATCACAGCCTTTCCTGAGCGGAGAGCGTTACATCGTTGCGAAGCTTTCTAAAATTCTGGAGAAAGGCACGAAGCCATTCGAAGATTGCCGTGAAATCTGTGAGCTTGAAGTTCGCAAACAGAAGAAAGCAGCGATGTTCACGGACGAACTAAACAAAGTTAAAGGTGCTACGCTCGACATCTGGGCAGCAAATGCAAAACTCACCGCACAGCCGGGAGCTAACGTAACATTCGCAGCACCTTACGTACAGGGCGCAGGTTACGAAGGTGATGTAATTGCCATGCTCGGAACATTGAAGCCTGGCGCTGTTTCAGCACCGATCAAAGGAACAATGGGAGTTTATGTAGTTGTCCTTGAATCTGCAATTCCGGCTGAACCGCTGGTTGATGTGAAAGGTCAGCAGACACGACTTATGCAGGGAGTTTCATCACGCGCAGATGGCGCAGCAGGTGATGTACTTCGTGAAGAAGCGAATATAATCGACAATCGCGCGAAGCATTTCTAAGCGTTAAAACAATATTGAAAAGCCTCTTCGGAAACGAGGGGGCTTTTTTATTTGCGAATGTTGCTGCAGTTAAATTTTGTACTTTTCAACATGGAAATTTATCTCGTTCCATTCTCTTTGCTCGACCTCGTGTGCTTGTCGCCACTATATGCGTACATCACATGGTTCGCCTTCCGTAAGATTATGCGGAAGAAGAGACAGTTCACGGGATTCATGACATGGGCATTTATCATTCACGCTGCAGTCATTCCGATTTTCTGGCTACTCCACTCCGCCGGTGTATGGTGGTTTGTAGAAACATCAACTGACAAATTCGATCCCGTAAATATTTCCGGACACGAGGTGGGATTCTTCCTGATCTATTTTCTTTTCTGCGGTGGACTTACTATGGGACTACTCGCGCTCGTTAAGAGGCGGTCTGCCTGATTGAGGTGCCTGCGGCGCTCTTCACGGCGAACGGCGAAAAATAAAAAACGTACCAGGCCCAGGCGACACGGCGGATCACTAAAGTGATCATACCACTCCCCAAAACTTATCCGTTTACAAGTGTTTAATAGGAGGTTCATTCGAAATTGATAAAATATATTTGTTCGATAATCAAAATCACCTAAACTATTGAACATATGCAAGACTCAACAAAAGCACCAAAGACGATCGAACAACTTAATGAAATTGCGGACCGTGTTGTAGACGCGATTTTCTCTGTCCACAGAACAATGGGTCCGGGTTTCGACGAAGCAGTTTATGAACAGTGTATGATCGAAGAATTCAATGAAAGAAATATCAAATGGAAATCGCAAGTAAGGATTCCCGTGACTTACAAAGGAAAATTACTCGACAAGTACTTCAAGCTTGACTTAATTGCGGAAGATGAAATCATTATAGAGTTAAAAGTGAAGAGTGATATTCTACCTATTCACTGTGCTCAACTATTAAGTTACATGAAATTGACCAAGAAGCGATTGGGCTATGTGGCCAACTTCAATGTCCCGTTAATGAAAGACGGAATTAAAAGAATGCGCCTTGATGATGGTAATGAATTTAATCGTGTAGTTCCGGCTTCGAGAAATCCAAACCATCGTTATTGATCGCTTCAGTGATCCGCCGTGCCGCGTGGGCTTAGAATGTTAGCACATTATTAACGCTGTTCGACTTGTAGAGCGTCGCATCCCGATAGCTATCGGAATCACAACAATGATCGCTTTGGCGATCCGCCGTGTCGCGTGGGTTTAGAATTTGTTAGTACGTTTTTTGCGCCGTTCGCCGTGAAGAGCGCCGCAGGCACACTAGCGTAGAATCAAGAGTCGCTGCGAATCAAGCTTCACGAAAATAAACAGCAGTATCGTAAAGCTGATAAGAGACGAACCACCGTAACTGAAGAACGGCAGAGGAATTCCTATCACGGGAAGAATACCAACCGTCATACCGACATTCACCATGAGGTGAAATAAAAATATCGAGGCGACGGCGTAACCGTAAATACGCGTGAAGTCGGATCGTTGCCGCTCAGATAGAATGATGATGCGGATGATGAGCATCACGTAAAGCAATAACACAGCAGTTGTTCCTACAAAGCCCCACTCCTCTCCTACTGTGCAGAAAATAAAATCGGTTTCCTGCTCCGGTACAAAACGAAATTTCGTTTGTGTTCCGTCGAGATAGCCTTTGCCATAAAAACCGCCGGAACCAATTGCAATCAGAGACTGACGAGTATTATAATCGTACCTGTCCATCATCTCCTGCGAAACAGGAAGTCCTAACCAACATTTTATTCTGCCCGTTTGGTGATCCGGCATTTTTTCAATCACGCGCGCTGAACCGTACATCAATCCGGCTAAGTAGAGCACCGCAACTATTGTGAGAACCGCCTGCAATACTGTTTTCTTTCTGATCATGAAAAAACGGATGACCCCAATGCCAAGGAACGCCAGGACTATCCAGATGATCGCATCGTGATATTTCATTCCGACCACCATCGCGAGAATGGAAACCAGTCCAGTCGCGAGAATCCAACCTGCGATGAGGCCTTCGCGGTATAAAACCAGAACGAGTGCGCCAAACACCAATGCAACGCCTGTTTCATGCTGCAGAATAATCATGATGAAAACAGGGATTGCAATAATCGCTAACGCAATCGGCAGAGCAGTTTTGATATCGGGTTTGTTGAGGCCGCTGAGGTATTTTGCAAGCGCCAATCCAGTGGCCCACTTGGCGAACTCCGCCGGCTGCAAAGTGAATCCGCCGAACTTGAACCAGGAGTTGCTGCCTCTCACATCTGAACCGGCAAACGCCACGATGAGATTGAGCAATACTATTCCTGCATACAGGAAGAGTGCCGTGGCGGTGAAGAACGACGCGTCAATAACCATGATTCCTATGCCGAGAATGATCGAGACAAAAACAAACACCATCTGCTTGCTTTCCAGGCGGGTGAAATCAAAGATGTCGCTCTTCTGTTCGTCGTATACCGCAGAATAGATATTGAACCAACCCATGGTGACGAGCAGAAAAAAAATCACAACGAGAAACCAGTCGACGTTGTAAAATAATCTTTCGCTCTTCTCCCGCATCTAGTTCTTTGGTGTTGGTGGCGTGAGTACTACATCATCTTCTTTAATCAGGTCGGCTTCCAGCATGCGCGTCTCCATGTCTTTGCGCAGAACCTGTCCGGTGAGATATTGCTCCACCAACAGACTTGCGATCGGTGCTGCATAAGTTGCTCCGAAACCAGCATTCTCAACAAGTACCGCTATTGCAATTTTAGGATTATCTCTCGGCGCAAAAAGCACAAACACCGAGTGATCATCTCCGTGTGGATTCTGGGCTGTTCCTGTTTTGCCGCACATTTCTATTCCGGGAATGGCAACGCTGCGGCCCGTTCCTGCTGTCATTACCAATGCCATTGCTTCAACGACATTGGTGTATGCATCCGGATTCGTTACCATCGTGTAGTGCTTCTCATTCCATTTCTTCACGAAGGAAGTATCACCGTCAATCGATTTGATGCAATGCGGAATGTGATAGTAGCCCCGATTCGCAATCGCACAGATAATGTTGCACATCTGAACCGGCGTTACGCCCAACTCGGCCTGACCGATTCCAAGACCGGCTCCGGCAAGCGTGATCGATTTCCACCGATCCTTACCGAAAACTTTGTCATAGTATTCCGGTGAAGGCACGTTTCCTTTTTTCTCGAAGGGAAGATCTGTTCCAATCGTAACGCCAACACCAAAGCTGTTCACGTATTCGCGCCATGCCTTGAAGCCTTCACGTTGACTCGCATACTTTCTGTTATCAAGAATCGATTTGAAAACATAAGTGTAATACGAATTGCACGAAGTTGCGATCGACCCGTTCAAATCCATCGGACTTGGATGCGCATGACACTTCGGCTTATTGCCCAATGGCGGATAACCGCCGGCGCAAGGGTAACGTGTTGCAGGAGCCAGCACACCTTCCTGCTGACCGATCAATGCATTCATCAATTTGAATGTTGAGCCCGGGGGATAACTCGACATCAACGCACGATTGAACAGTGGTTTTCCAATGGAGTCCTTAACCAGTTCAGAATAATTTTTCGAAAAGTCACGGCCGACAAACAGATTCGGATCGTACGTTGGGCTGGTCACCAATGCAAGAATTTCTCCTGTTCCGGGTTCAATCGCACAGAGTCCTCCGATCTTATTCTTCATCAGTTCTTCACCGTACAACTGCAACTGCGCATCTAGTGTTGAAGTAAGATCTTTTCCTTCGATCGAAACAGTGTCATACTTGCCATCCATGTAATGGCCCTTGATGTTGTTGTGCACATCACGCATGAGGATCTGTACGCCTTTCGTTCCACGGAGAAATTCTTCGTATCCGCGTTCTATTCCGGATTTACCAATGTAATCGCCCGACTTGTAGTACGGATTCGTATCGCATAACGCTTCGTTCACTTCGCCAACATAACCTAGCAGGTGCGCAGCAATCGGATACGTGTATGTACGCACCGAACGCGTCTGCACATAAAATCCCGGGAACTTGTACATGCGTTCCTGTATACGTGCGTTGAGCTCGGGCAGCATCTGACTTTCAAAAATGTGAGAGCGGTAATCGTCCTGTGCATCTTCAAGGCTTCCCGAAAGACGGATCAATCTTTTCTCGAATTCCTCTTTCGTGATGTTGAGTATGTTACACAGATCCAGCGTATCACAACCATCCATGTTTCTCGGAACGATCATCAAATCGAACGCCGACTGATTCGAAACCAACAGTTCTCCATTGCGATCGAATATCGCGCCACGCGGAGGATAGTCTGTTTGATACAGGAAGGCCTGGTTACTCGCAACGAGTTTGTAA
>CAYUTR010000059.1:0-17030 GCA_964447465.1 uncultured Chryseobacterium sp. | reverse complement strand
ACGGCAAGCCTACAGACAAGCCGAAGAACTATGAAGAGCTTCACAACAAGGCTGCTGAGAATTACAAAAAGGCAATCGAACTGAAGCCGGATTATTTTGATGCGATTTACAATATCGGAATCCTGTACTACAATCAGTCGATCGAGTATTACAACCGTTCCAATTCAACAATTGCAGACGCGGCGAAATACGGAACCATGTGGGAGCCGCCGCTGAACATAGCAGTTGAGTATCTGGAAAAGGCACGAGCAATGGAGCCTAAAGACGTGAACACGATTCTGGCGCTGAAGATCTGTTATGGTAACCTTGGAGACTCGGAGAACTATGATAAGATGAAGGAAGAGTTGAAGAAGGCGCAAGGACAGTAGTCATGGTTCGACTCCGCTCACCATGACTAGTGGCGGAAACAACCAGAAGGAATAAGTGAAAATCCCGGTCAGAAATGATCGGGATTTTATTTTGCGCTATATTGTATGTTTATCGTAATCACATGCGCAAGACCTTTTCATTCGTCCTGTTATTACTGTTGAGCTACTTTGGCTCGGCACAAAATGCGAAAGTGGTCGAGTCGGAAAAATACTTTGATGCGTACGAGAAAAATCACAAGGAAAAGGATCTGCTAGAAGCGCGTAAGCACATTGATGCTGCGAAACAGGATATTTCTGCGAAGCGCGATCCGGGAATGTGGATTTTGCGAGGAAAGATTTATCTCGCTTCTTATGTTGAGAAACTAAACGCGCAGGAAAAGAAACTTGCCGGCATGAGTCGCGATTCGATACTGAGTGTGTCTTATTTCGCAACCAGCAATCAATTTCTGGCAACAGCAACACAGTCATTTGTAGAAGCGTGTATGGTCGATTCAGCAAAGACTTTTGTGTACGAGACCGGACGTTGGTTTGAGCAATGCAAAACGCACAACTTGTATTCGGGTCAGGTGCACTTCCAGAAAAGCAGTTTCAAAGAAGCAACCTTGTGTTTTGAGCGCACTTTTTCCATGAGTTCGTGTGACGAGACGATCGATTCCATGAACATGTTCAACGCAGCTTTGTCGGGCTGGAAAGGGAAAGAATATCCAAGAGCAATTGTATGGCTCACGACATTAACCGGTTATAATTATGAGCCAACAAACTCCTGGTGGATGCTTTCGGAATGTTACCTGGGAAAAGGCGATACAGCGCATGGGATTCAGGTACTCAAGCAGGGCATTACACGGAATCCGAAAGACAGTAGTCTGTGGTTGATGTTGGCGCAAACATATATCGCGGCACGGAATACCAAATCGGCGGATTCTATCGTCATGGAATATATCGGACTGAGCAGCACGCCGGACCCGAAAATGAACGCGAAGATTGCGAGTGTCTATCAGCAGTTGGCGCACGTAGATGGTAATTCTGAAACGGCACAGATCCCGAAACCTGATTGCTGGGAATTACTTTTGGCGCGTTCGGAGATTTATTACCTGAAGGCGTTGCAACAGGATCCGGGATATTATGAGGGCGTATACAACCTTGGCGCGTTGTACTTCAACTGGGGAGTGGAATACTACAACAGATCGAATCTGGACACGCCGAGTTCAGAAAAGCTGGTTCCAAAGTACGAGCAGAAGTTCCGGAGCGCGATCGTTTATCTTGAAAAGGCGTTGGCAATGGTGCCGGGAGATGCGTACAATTTGTATGCGTTAAAAATGTGTTATGCACAGTTGGGAGATACGGTGAATTTTCAAAGGATTAGGCAGTTAGAGAAGGATGGTAAGTAGTTAGTAAATTATTGAAATAGAATATAAAGCAACTTAACATAATATTAATTATAGTCTATTTATTTGATTTGAATTTAGCCTAAAACCGTAATCATTGGAACAAATCAAACGGTCATGATACGCAATATCGTAGTCATTAATATCATTGAAATTCTGGAGCGCTTCGCCTATTATGGGGTGCGTGCGATCCTTCTGATTTTCCTGACTAAGTATGTCCAATGGGACAGAATGCACGCCGTTGAAGTTTACGGAACGTTCACTTTGCTCGTCTACTTTGCCTCGGTCGTTGGCGGAATTCTTTCTGACGCTACCCGTAATCCGGCTTTGATTGCCTTGATTGGTAACTCGATAACGTCCGTAGGAATCCTTGTTCTTGCATTTGTCAACTCAGACATGATGATCTATGGGGCTTTATTCTGCATTGCCATTGGATCCGGTGCTTATAAACCAGCAATTGTCTGCACGCTTTACCGGGTTTCAATAACTCATAAACGCCGTTTCGATCTGATTTTCTCCATTTTTTACTTCGCCATTAACATCGGTGCGTTCCTGGCACCGTTGGTTGTTGGTGGACTTGGCGATACGGGAAATCCAGCTGATTTCCGGACTGGATTTCTTGCTGCAGGACTGGCTTCGATCATCGTTACGATCTTGTTGGCTGTATCATATAATAATTTCAAATCCAATGATTTAGTATACTATAATCAAACTTTTAAATTAAGCCCAGTTAATGGTGGCCAGATCGCAGTAATGTTCATCGTATCCATGGTTTTCTGGATCGGTTACGAGAGTTTAGGTATGTGGTCCGACACCGGTTCCAATTACCTGGCTCAGATTTTCCCGGCAATTGGTTTGATCCTGTTGAGCTTGATTCTTATTCCACTCTCGTTGTTTGATCGTTTCCGGGGCGCATGGAAAATAGCGATCGGATTATTTCTGCTTGCAATTTGTCTGCTCTTGGGCCCAGGTTACTACTTGCCTGTTGGTATGATCGGCATTGGAGCCGCTGAAATTTTAGTTGCACCAATTCTTATGAGTCAGATCATGCAGAATTCTTCTCCGCGATTTAACGGAACCATGATCGCAGGTTTCATGATGGTAACGCTCATAACAAATAAGTTAGCGGGAATCGTCAGCTCAGCTGATTTCTCGTCCGTGCCTGCAATCTTGCTTAGCCTGGGTATGTTCTGTTTACTGTTCGCGGGTGCTGTTGTACTTCTCGATTATTTCCGGAAGAAAGAAGATCAGTCAACACCACCACAACTTTATTAAACCGAATAAATAGCTTTGTACATGGAAAATCTGGAAATCATCGCCAACATTCAGGGCTTAAAACACGCCATTGAAAACACCGAACAGTATGTGAAATCGGTGGCCGATCTTTCAAAACTCAACGCTGAGTATCTACAGAAACACGAAGCGGCAATTCTGAAACATTCGGAATGTTTGACGTTGATCCTGGAGAAAATGCCGGCACTTGCACTCGGACTACAACAAACGGTTGAACGGGAACTGAAAAATCTACAGATTATTCAGGCGGTTGCTGATGAGTTGATTGCACGAACTGCATTTTCCAGCGGCGTAACTGAACTTGAAATCCGTCGCGAGATCAATATGCGGATTGACGGAATGGAATCTGAAGAGACAGTTTTATTGAAGATATAATACGCTGTAAATCAATATTTATTGCGTGATTACTTCTTCTGATTCAATAGAGCTGGGAAACCCTCCAAGGGTTTAACCCTTGGAGAGTGATTAATCTGAAAAGTCATACTCTTCAATCGAGTGTCCAATCCAGGCGCCCAACACAATCATCGGAATCCATCCCCAAAATGTGAATGCGATAACCGGTTTCCACACATATGAAACGAGTGGTTTGCCTCCTTCTATCAAGCCAACCACCAATCCAGCAAGTGCGACTGTCAGGCAAACAATAATGAAGGTTGCTGCGATCCCAAGAACAACACCGTTCCATCTTTTGACGATGATCAAGTATCCGATTTTCCCGCCGATAACATAAATCCACCCGTACATGCCCACCAGTCCGACAATGATTCCCAATCCGAAGTCAACATTAAACACCCAAAGCGGACCGCCCATCAGACAAAGAAGTAAATAGCAGATCAGAATGCCAACCAAAGCGGCCTTGATCGTTTGCCATCGTCCGATTCCATGTGGTGATTCTGTTTCCTTTGACATTTTGTATTGGTTTTAACGCTCCAAGGGTTAAACCCTTGGAGCGTTATTTTAGAAGATCCGAAATCGCACCGTGAATTTCCGGATATTGAAACTTATAGCCCTCATCCACCAACCGTTTCGGTTCCACCCAACGACTCTTCAGCAACAATTCCGTTTCAGTTCCAATCAGCCACGCTCCGATTTCCAGCATCCATTTTGGCGCCGGTAATCCAAAAGGCATTCCCATTACTTTCCGCATCGTCTTCATCAGCTCTGCGTTCGTCACCGGATGTGGCGACACGATATTGTATGGTCCTGACGCATTCGGATTCGTGCGGAACCATTCTACGATCGCGTTGAAGTCGTCGACGTGAATCCAGTTCACCATTTGTCGTCCGTTTCCGTGCTTGCCGCCGAGTCCGAAACGCACAAGATTTTTTAATCGCGGGATAACACCTTCTCCGTTGCCGAGCACAATTCCAAGTCGCATCGTGACTTTTCGCACGTTACCAACTTCCTGCGCAAACGATTTCTCCCATGCGCGCACCACGTCTTCTGAAAATCCGTCGCCGATTTCTCCAGTGAATTCGTTCTGCGGACGATCTTCCGCGTGACGGTAAACTGTTCCGGACGACAGGTTGATCCACAATTTTGGTTTCACGTTGCATTGGCGGATTGCTTCTGCGATTGCATCTGTTGCATTCACGCGTGAATCGAGAATTTCTTTCTTGTTCTCCGGCGTGTAACGACAATTCACGTTTTTCCCGGCGAGGTTGATGACCATGTCGGCACCTTCGAGTTCCCGCATCCAGGAATGATCGTTGTTGAGTTTGTTGGGCCAATACGCGTAACGTACAATTCCACAGGGAGGTTTGCGTTGCGCGAGTGTGTTCACTGAACGCGAGAGCACGATAATTTCAGTTGCTTTGTCGCAGTAGAATTGTTGGAGGGCGTTTCCGAGGAAACCGGTACCACCGGCGAGTACTATTTTCATGAGAACAAAAGTTGGCCGCTGATTACGCTGATAACGCTGATGCGGTTGGTGTTAAAATAATTTTTAAGTGATCGGGTCATTCTGAATTGTTTTAGCAACGTCTAACTTCAAAATTTAATCTGCGTCATCTGCGAAATCTGCGGCAAAAGTATTATCGCGAGTGCTAGCAGACGATATAGTATCCAGGACACACTTGGCCACCACCCAAGTTCCAACAACTTCATTCTCCTCGCGTGCTCATACAACATCACTCCAACCACCAACATAAAGTACACAAGAAAAACTGCTGCTGGAATTGCGGGAAAAATCGTGCCGAGTAATAATGCGGGAAGCAACAGCAAAGCGCCGAAAATGGAGACGGTCATCATGTTGCCGAGATAATCCATGAGCTTTTTGCCGTCCATGCGTCTCTGCAGTGTCGGGATTAGGATCCCGACACCACATGCAACAGATATCGCCTGGAAAACAACCTGGCCACCGCAGATGAGAAATTCGCGGAAGAAATTTGTGGCGGGAATTAAATCGCCGAGAAGTTTGCTGTAAGCGACGAGCGTCAGAGAAGTCAGCAACCACATTACCAGAATGTATGCGAGACGATATTTCAGTTTGAAAGTTGGTGTGCAGTCGAAGCGCGGTTGGTGGCTCTCAATCCCAGCAAGAGATCGTGGCTGTGTCGGGATTGGGATCCCGACACCACGACTGCCTACTGGTATTATTACCTTCCGATTGTAGCTGATGAAATTGTAAAACTTCTGAATCAAAAAATTCAAGGGTTGCGTACGCGCAACTTTTCCTATCCAGCGATTACGGTATTCAAGAACGGTGAGTAAACTTTCTAATCCATAAGTTACTTGTCCGTTCTCGCGATTGACTAAAGCAATTTCATTCTTCGCGCGTTCTGCATCCATTCCGGGAACGAACTCCCCTCCTACTTGCTGGTAGGGGATGCGTCCTTCTTCGTCCAGCATTTCTGATTTGATGAATGCACCGGTGTACGCCATGCAGAGCGCACAATCTGCGTCGTAAACCATTGTGTATTTCTCTAAGGTCTTCATAACAAGTCCCTCTTATTTTGACCACCAAGACACCAAGGCGTTTGTGTTTTTAAAGTTTCAATATTTACTGAAACATGCTTTCCAAAATAAACCCGGTAACCGGGTGTGTGTGGTGGTGTCAGGATCGTATCCTGACACTGCCACTATTACTTCATCAGTTTAAACAGCGTCCCGAAAAACCAATTCTCATCCGCACGCAAAGCCATGTCAACTCCTTTGTCCATGCGCTCCACAAAATCGTGAATGTTGTCTACGGTCTTTTTGAATTCTTTTCCTTTCGCCGACTTCGCATCTACTTCTGCATCCTGCAGTTGTTTCAGTTTGTTCAACACAGGTTCTATCTCGCGCTTCTTGCGTTCTTTCGCTATGCGACGGGCAATTTCCCAGATGTCTTTCTCAGCAGAGAAAAACTCTTTTCGTTCGCCGGCAACAAGATTCTTCTGAACAAGATTCCAGTTCATGAGATCTCGCACATTCATGTTTGCGTTACCACGTGAAATGTTCAGCTCTTCCATGATGTCTTCCGTAGAAAGCGGCTCTGGAGAAATAAGAAGCAACGCGTGTACTTGTGCCATGGAACGGTTAATGCCCCACTCGGATCCGAGTTTACCCCAGGTTTCAATGAATTGGCGTCGTGCTTCGTCGAGTTTCATAACCCAAAGATACAAGAAGTTTGCCAACTTTCAAATATTACTGAAAGTTTTAAATATAGAAGGCCGTTTCATGTAACCTGTAATTTGTACATTTGAATAGGGGTTTGAAAAAACGAACCCGGTAGAATGTCACTTCTACCGGGATAGCCGCTGAAAGTCCTGACCTCCGGGTCAAGTGTCTCGGTTCTCGCTCAAACTTCCTCGATCATTTTCACCCAGGGAAAAGATCGACTCTGTTCTTGACGATTGGCACTCGAGTACTGATGATGACATCCATAGTGCATTGAATTTATCCGACTCATCAGTACTCGCAATCTTCATTCTCTTCTCACTTCTTTCTTATTGTTATTTCTTATAGTATACATATCCTCTACCGTTCACAAATCGTCGTGCAAATACTTTCTTCTTCAGGAACAACTTTGAAGCGCAGTTTGCAACATTGACTTTTACACTCTCATAATCGTCCCCAGTTACCTGCTGCACATACTTGGCAATATCAATAGCTGTACCTTCTCCAATAACCCTAATAGCTTCTACTGTTAGATCGTACCATGATCTATCCTTCTTATTATCAGATCGTTCCTTATCTATTGTAATAGCTTTAGCTTTGATATTTATATCAGAGATTAAAAGCTCTCGGGCATCATTTCCTGTAGGAACGACAGTATACCTAGGAAGTCCACCAAAGCGCACAATGGTACTATGAATCGATTCTAGCTTGAGAAACAACTCGCGTTCTTGTTCATAGCATACTTCAAGGAATTCCTTGCTCATAATTTTGTTCTCCTTTAGTCAAAGGTAGACCATGTCTATCCAATAGCGCAAGTGCTAGTTTCTAACAAATAGCTCCAGTTATGAACACAGTGGATATAACAAATGTGTTAAATAGGGCAAAAATGCTGTTTTTGGATAAAAAAAGGAATTACGCCGTCAACTTCACCCCACTCCCATACAAGCTCTCAATATTCACCGTTGCATCTTCATTCAAACGCTTTCTCAACTTCGTCACATACACATCAAGACTGCGGTTGTTGAAATAAGAATCGTCACCCCAGATGGTATTGAGAATGTTGCTGCGGTCAACGAGCATGCTTTTGTTCTGCAACAAGAGATTGAGAATTTCTGATTCACGCGGCGATAAACGACTCGGTCCGCTTGGTCCGGTGAGAATGCGATCTACTGCACTGAACCGATATTTCCCGAAAGAGAATTCTGTTGGTTCTTTCGCACGTTGTTGTGTGCTGCGCTGAAGAACCGCAGAGATCTTGTGAAGCAATACTTCTGAATCAAAAGGTTTTGTGATGTAATCGTCAGCACCGGATTTGTAACCGCGGATGATGTCTTCTTTCTGATTACGGGCGGTGAGATAAATTACCGGAACGAGTTTGTTGATCTTGCGGAGATCGTTCACGAAAGAGAAACCGTCTTTCACGGGCATCATTACGTCGGTGATGATGAGTTCGTAGTCGTGTTCGCGGAATTTGTCGAGGGCTTGCTGACCATCGCGGCAGAGTTCTACGGTGAAGCCGTTGAGGGAAAGATAATCGCGGAGGATGTTCCCGAAGGATTCGTCGTCTTCTGCGAGAAGGATATGCAACTTGTCGCTCATAATGTAACCGCCAATCCCGATTGCTATCGGGAGCCAAAACGCCAAGATAATATTCGGGTGATTCCGTGCTCTCCAATTTTTACCACCAAGACACCAAGGCACCAAGGTTGGAGTTGTTGCTGCTGGTTAGTTCTGTTTTGGTGCATACTTTAATATTACAGTAAAAGTAGTTCCGGAATGGTTGCTCTTCGTCACGGAAACAGATCCGTTGTGTTCTGACATTACTGACTGCGCGTAACTCAAACCGAGACCGAATCCTTTTACGTTGTGAATGTCGCCGGTGGAAACACGGTGAAATGGTTCGAAGATGAGATTCCAGTCGGATGATGCGATGCCTTTTCCGTTGTCGGTGATCTTGATTTCGGTGCCGCCGCGATATTGTTCGATGTTGATGGTAATCTTCGGTGGCGTTCCTCCATACTTCAAGGCATTGTCGAACAGGTTTACAAACACGCGCTCGAGATGAAAAGGATCGGCATCGATGAGAATGATTTCGGGACTATTCTCCATCACAATTGTTCCGCTTTTCGCTTCGACTTGCATCTCCATTGCTTTAATCGCGCGCAAAACAACTTCAGTGAGATTCAGTCGCTCCTTGTTCATGATCACGCCGGTCTTTTCTGTAAGAGCGAGTTCAAGCACTTTCTCCACCTGTTGATTCAGTTTGCGATTCTCTGCTTTGATCTGCTCGGCGTAATATTTTACTTTCTCTTTATCGCCGATGATTTTTTCGTTCATGATTGTGTCGGCAGCTAAAGACATTGTTGCAAGCGGAGTCTTGAACTCGTGCGTCATGTTGTTGATGAAGTCGCGACGAATTTCTCCGATTTTCTTTTGCTTGAGCGCTTCACGATAAATCATCAGGAACAAAAGAAGCATTCCGAGCGTAATGAGAACAGAGAAAATAATCTGTGGAAGAATGCGCATGAACACAGAACCATTGCCCGGATCAATCTGCACAACTATCTCCGGACTGAACGGATGAGGATCGCCAGGATATAGCGGCGCGCGGAATTGCCATTCAGTTTCAGCGTCTGATGCAGTGTCTCTATGGATTCTGTTATCACGTCGGCCCGCAACAATTGTGCGATCGTATTTGTATTCGATACCGTTTGCCGTGAGCTCAGCTTTCAATGTACTATCGAGTACTGCAGTGTCGAGTGATCGCGGAGCATCTGAACGGAAAACATACTCCATCATTTTCTCTTTCATCGCAGCCTTTACACGCTGTTGTCGTTCCCGCACAATTACCTGTGCATTGCCGGAATCTGCAAGGACCCAATTACCTGGAGGCAATGGAGGCATTGAGGGTAATGGTGGAACACCGGGTGCCGGAGGAACTGGTGCTCGTGGTGGAATTGGAGGAAGTGCGGGCACAGGACGTACAGACTCTTCAAAGTTGCTGTACCCCGGAGAATCGCTATTGTTGATTACAATTATCTGTTGTGTGGAATCATCAATAATTCTAACACTCATGGAATCATTTCCGGGATACGGTTGACGAATAAAAACGCTGTCAAGTGAATTTCCGATGAAGCCTTTCGCTTCGTGCTCTTCCATCGCGATACACGTTTCGCGTAACGCCTCTCCTACTCTACGCTTTTCATCCAGCGTCTTCATCTCCGCTTCACGCACGAGCCAGTTTACCTGGAACACGATGAGAGCAGTGATGGCGACAACAACAGCAGGAATTATCCAGCGCATGCCTGATGATTTCATATCACAAAGATATACCGCGGAGGCACAACGACGCAGCGACGCGGCAAACGTTAAGGATTCTTTAAGGCTTTAGTAAGCCTGCGGCGCTTGTCACGGCGAACGGCGTTCAGAGTTGTGATAAACTTGATTTTCAACCGATGCCCATGGCCCACGCGTCTCGGCGCACAGCTTTGCTGCGTCCAATTAGGAAGTTGCGGCAGATCACTTCAGTGATCCGCCGAGGCGCGTGGGTTTAGTACGTTATTTTTTTTCGCCGTTCGCCGTGTAGAGCGTCGCAGACAGTACAATCAGCGTTTGTAGAAAATCGCCGCCACCAGATCAACAAACAATTTGAAAATGAGATTAGCTACGAACAAACCTGTAAACGAATATGCATCAACCTTTAATGCAGGCGATTGAAAATTATCCTGTACGTATGGATAACCTATTGCATAGATAAGCGAACAGAGTACGGAAGTAGAAAACAACAGAATAAATGCATTCTTATAATCGAGTTCCCACTTTCGCTTTCCGATTACGATCATAACTATTGAAGAGGCAATAAAGAGTATAGCTGTTGCGGCGATTCCAACTCCATCAAATAGCTCCAGCTTCATTCTGATGGCTGCAATTGCCAATCCGATTATTGCGGTGATCGCACCGACGGCTAATGCAAGTTGTCTGTTTCCCATATTCAAATATACCACAAACGACATTTCGCTGCGTCGCCGCGTCGGCGCTTGTCCTGAGCGTAGTCGAAGGACGTCGCTGCCTGTCCTGAGCTTGCCGAAGGGCGGTTAAGGATTCATTAAGGTTTGTTTAGACGACGTTAACCATGTCGCCTTTTAATTCGCTCTACGTTTGTACAGAACAAAACGACAAGTCATGAAACATACTCTCTTCTTACTCGGTTGCTGCATCTTCGGAAGCACAGCCTTCGCACAAAACCAACCCGATTCTATTCACCTCGTGTTGCACGAGAATCAGAATGGAACTTTACGCACATTGGACACGATCGTTCCGATTTCACAACAACAATCCTTGTTTGCATGGATGGAAGCGAACGGTTGGGACGCTCCTCCTCCACCACCGCCTCCCGGTTCACCAATGATCTTCGAACAGGAAATCGTAATCGATGGAGATTCATCATCTGCTCCTCACGGACAACGCGTGATCATGATACAAAAGGAAGGTGAAGCCGGAGAAAAAGCAATGCCGGCAATTCCTCCTGTGCCACCTGTTCCACCTCTTCCTCCGGGAGCGCCAGTTCCTCCAATGCCACCAATGCCACCGGGACAATGTAAAATGGTAATTATGAATCCCGATAGCTATCGGGAGGAAAAAGACCCACAAGGAAACGTTGTGTACATGCGTCATCCGATGCCACCACCTGCTCCTGGTGATGTAACAATGGAAGTAACTGAAAAGGACACCGTAATCAACGGCGAAACGCGTAAGATGATTATTCGTACAGAGCGAATCATTCTTCCCGCACATCCACGGGTACCTGCAACACCTGGCAGCGAAAAGAAACCAAAGCCTGCAAACGGGAAACGCGATCTGGTTGTTTATCCGAATCCAACGAGCGCCATTATCAGTGTTGAGTTTGATGTAGCGGCAAAAGAGAAAACAACTTTACAGGTTGTAGACATGAACGGAAAAGTGGTGTACACAGAAGAGATTGTTGATGAGCAAGGAAAACATATCTATCGCGAAATCAATCTGAGCGGAAAAGGAAAAGGTGCTTACACGGTTGAAGTGAAGAGTGCGACGAAAGTTATTGCGGAAAGAGTCATTCTGCAATAATGATCCGATGATACAATGATCCAATGATACGATTGCGATACCCGTATTTAACAGGGCGGGTAAAAGCAAAAGAGCGCCGGGACATCCCACGGCGCTCTTTGTATTTTATCAATTCTATTTTATCTGATTACCTGCGTGTACAGCACTCCATTTCCATCAAGAACTTCAATGAAATACGAACCTTCCGGATAACCACTGAGATCAATTTGCATTGATAGGCCGGTAAACTCATCATTCATAAGAACTTCTCCGGTCATGTTGAGTACACGAACCATTCCTTTTCCATTTGCAGTGCTACGCGTAACTGTAATTATTCCTGCAGTAGGATTAGGGAATGCCTCAAGAAAGTTTACTTCAGTGTACTCTCCTATTCCAACACCCGACTGACTCAACTTCACAAGGAACATATCGTCTTGTCCGTTTGTTGTCATTGTCCATGAGGACACAGCTTGCGGATCCATGTCTGCAGTGCCCGCGAAATATCCAGTAACATAAACGTTATTGCTTGCATCAACTACAAGCGCGTTACCTACATCATTCGAAGTGCCGCCTATTTTACTCGCCCACACGAAAGTGCCCGACGGACTCAACTTTGACATAAACACATCATACGTTCCTGCAGAAGTCAAGGAATACGTTGTTGCAGATGGATCAAAATCTGCTGTAGCGGAAAATCTTCCGGTCGTATAAACATTGCCTGTGATGTCGAGGAAAATCGATTGACCTGCATCCGCTGATGCTCCACCGAATTGAGCCGCCCAGCTATAAGTACCAGTGGTGGTAAGGCAGGAAACAAATGCATCACTTATTCCTGTTGCTGCGGTAAACAATTGCGTGCCTGCACCGGGATTAAAATCGGCAGTCCCATCAAAATATCCGGTCGTATAAACATTACCCGTGAAATCAACAGTAACATCTGCACCGCCGTCAGTTCCTCCACCTCCTAATTGCTTTGCCCATGATAATCCACCAGACGTTGTATACTTTGTCACAAATGCATCAATACTTCCAGCAGATGTCATACTGGTAGTGCCAGCGGTCGGATCGAAATCACACGCCCCGGTGAAGTATCCGGTCATGTAAATTTCCCCGTTCACATCTTGTGCTATTGATGCACAACCGTCAGCACCACTTCCACCGAAATCAATTCCCCATTGGAAGCTGCCGGCAGAGTCAAGTTCGATCAGATAAATTTGAACGTTGCCCGTACTAGTTGTTAACGAAGTACCCGCACCCGGATCAAGATCTGCATTGCCGGAATAATTGCCTGCAATGTGCGATGTGCCCAACGCATCCACTGAAAGTCCCTCTCCGCTCGTTCCAAGATTTCCCCCAATCGACCGTGCCCAATCAAAATTTCCAGCTGGTGTAAGTTTGAGGACAAAAGAAGACGTTCCGGTTGGTGATGTAAGATTTGAAGTCCCTGAACCCGGATCGAAATCAACCGTGTTCTCGTATGAACCAACAATGTAAATGAATCCGTTTGCATCAAGCGCAATCTCATTACCGATGTCGCTTCCTCCTGCACCAACGCGCACCGCCCAAACGTATTGTCCGTTTGCGTCTGTTTTCAGCACGAAAACATCTTCAACTCCTGATGAAGTTAGATTAGCCGTTCCGGAACCCGGATCGAAATCAACAGTACCACGGAACGTGCCGGTGGTGTAGACGTTGCTGAGATTATCAACAGTCATTGCACTCGCGTAATCGAAGCCTGTGCCGCCAAACTGGTCGCCCCACGTAAAGAAAACGGTTTGTGAATGAAGAAGTATTCCCGGCAAGGCAACAGCACAGGCCAACGCAAATTTGCGAAGAGTCGAATTTTTCATGGGCGTAAAGTTTGGATAATGATGATAAAACAATGTACGGAACATCATTCTATAATCAAACGGAAAGCACGCAGGAATGAATTCCTTTTCGACCAAGAAGCAAATCGATGCGATTAACCTCTTCCTATTTCTCGATTACGCGGTCTTTAACTTCAAAAATCCATGGACGGTAAGCTGGATCAGAATTGTTGCGGTTGTTTTTCTTTCTCTCCAGAACACTTTCGTGCAGACGGACTGAACCAAATTCCTTAGGCCATGAGCGAACAGCCCTTCTGAATAATCGTCCTTTGACACCCTGAAGCTCATCATGCATCGTCCCATCAATATCATGCTTTCTCTTTGCGAGATACTTGTTCCAGTTGTCGGTCTTATCCGGCTTTTCAAATATCAGCATGCCTTTTGCCCGTGCCTCTCTGATCATCCATTCGAGAGAATAGTAAGATAACTCTGGTTCCGGGTAACCACCACCAACATCCGTGTGCACTCCGCAAAACCAAACCTGCTTCATTGTTTCGGAATCAGTTCCTTCTGGCAGCGGATCCCAAAGAACCGGATGAAACGTGTGGCGTTCATCATCTATCGACAGGGCATGTCGCGCGCAGCTGACACTCTTACTCAGGGAGAAATCGTGAAAATGATGCGGAGCAACGGCATTTGCAATTGCATCAATCACTTTATTCGGGAAACCGAGCGCTGCAACTGTATCCCACACTCCGATAAAATGAATCTTCAGCCACATCGTGTGATGCTTCGCAATAAATTCATCCGCGAGCTTCTTTCGTTTTTCCTTGTCCTTCTTCTTATAAATTCTGAACGCTTCCTCAATGAGGTCTGGACGCGAAGCCGGAAGTATTCCAAAGAGGTGAATAAATCCCGAGAGGCTCCTCACCGTAGCTGCACCCCGACTGAATCCAAACAAAAAAACTTTATCCTCAGCCTCATAGTGATCAAAGAGAAAGCGATAGCATTGTAGAAGGTTTTCGGTAAATCCACGGCCCGTAATAGCTCCGAATAATCCGCGGAAATCTGTACCGATACCGGGATCGTAAAACACTACCTGTCGGGATGTCCGGTCTTCAAGGAAATTAAAAAGCTTGTACACGTTAGTACTTTCGTTAATGCCACCTTTTTGTCCGGTACCGTCGGAGAGGATTACAATGTTCTTTGCCATGAGTTTTCGGTTTAGCGCATTGCTAAAATAGTAAAGAGTTGGATAAGTTGGTAGGGTTTGTTGAGTTGGACAGTGACCTAAACAATCAACAAAACCAACTCATCCAACATAACAAACCAAACCAACCAATCTTACCTTTGCTTGAAACCGAATTGCTCGCCCATGATCCCCGAAATCATCAACCAACTCAACTTCAACCGCATGTACGCGAAGCAACTGATCGCCGATGTGCCCCAGGAGAAAATGCATGTCAAGCCATCTTTAGGATTAGATAATCATCCCGCGTTTACGATTGGACATCTGGTTACCGCCTATGCGAACCTGATGAACAATCTTACCGGTGAATTCATTCTTGCTCCGGGATTCAAAGAAGTTTTTCTTCGCAATGGTCCGGGAGATCCGACTTTGCCGAATGAAGATGTAAGTGTTTATCCTTCGAAGGAAGAATTGATTCGCGAACTCGATTCGCAACATGATCGCCTGGTGAATTATCTCGAGAACATTTCACAGGAGAAGTTGAACGAAAAATTCGACTGGAGATTAGCGGCCCACTTCCCTACTTACGGAAACCGCATCATGTTTTTGTGCGTGAATCACTATGCGATGCACTTGGGACAATTGGCAGCATGGAGAAGAGCAATGGGATTTGACAGCGCGTTGGCGAAGCTTTGAAGTCCTACCAGTTCTGTTCCGGAAACCTTTCTTCACATTGGAGCTCAGTTGCCAACCAGTAGAAGTGTTCACTATAGGTATTCCCAACATACATGGATTCCGGTGGAACAACGTCAGGAGTATATTCGGCTTCCATTGTGTACAAAGCGGAAGTGTGAACTGCAATCAATGTTGCCTCTTCCGGTGAGTCGTTGCCGTAAACCAACGGTAGCATATATAAATTGAGGTCCGAAGAATTTACATAAAGCGTCGCGCCGGATGTTCGCACGATGTCGATGACCTGACCGTCCGAAGCATGAAAGGTTCCAAAACCAATGGAAAGGAATTTTTCCAGGTGTTGAGAAGAAGTGAATTCAACAATTTCTACGGTTAACAGGCGATTGGCCATGACAGTCAGAATAATACTTGCGACAAAGACCAGCAGATTTAAACTGAACTGGCGATACTGGATCAACCAATAACCCAACGAAGTGAAAAGTACACCGGCAACAAGTGCATATAAAATCCAGATTCCGGCGGTGGCAGTGAAAATCACGCGAAGTATTTCGTTTCTCCAATGTACAGAATTCCTCAGAAGTGCTGCATGCCCTTTTGCGTGAATTATTACATAGCAGTTTCGAGAATCAAGTCCATTGAGAGTAGCAAAGAGTATGACCGAGCAGTGGCCAACTTTGATTTACAAATTTGTTCCCGCCACGTTTAACACTAACGGCATCTGCAAATCGGCATATCTGCACATTTGCAAATCATTTCAGCTTACCTTTGCGCCATGTATTCCTATTACGCCATCTACAAACCCTATAACGTCCTGTCTCAATTTACTGACGAAGGCAGCAAAAAAGGGTTGAAGTCAATAATTTCAGTTCCGCAGGATTGTTACCCGGTCGGACGTCTCGATTCAGACAGTGAAGGATTGTTGCTCATCACGAACGACAAGAGCGTTAACAATCGTTTACTCGATCCGCGTTCACAACACAAACGTATTTATCTCGTGCAGGTCGATGGAGAAATCACACAGGAAGCATGTGACCAGCTCGCGAAAGGTGTTGACATCAAAATCGACGGGAAGATCTATTCTACTCTTGCTGCGAAATGTGAGAAGATTGAAGAACCAACATTGCCGCCACGAAATCCTCCTGTGCGTTTCCGCAAAACAGTTCCTACTTCGTGGATCAAATTGCAATTGGTAGAAGGCAAAAACCGCCAGGTGCGTCACATGACTGCAGCCGTTGGATTTCCAACGTTGCGGCTGGTGCGTTCACAGATCGGCAAGCTCGATATCGCAAACATGCAGCCCGGTGATCTGGTGGAGATGGAAAAAGCGGAGTTCGTCCGCAAGCTCGGACTGCTCTAAAAAATTAACCACATAGTCACAACAGAAGCACATACGCTTCACAATAGTTCTATGTGAAACCTATAAGTCCCTTATATGCCTATTGTGGTTAAGCTAAGCCTCAATTCAGGTAGTGAAAATCATCCCGGTCCTTCGCGGATTCCTTCGGTGGCATCGTTCTGAAAACGAAGTCCCAAAGTGGTGATGAAACACCAAATGCTCTATCCGGATATTTTAAGTGATGAATTGCATGATGTTTCCACCAGCGACGGAAAA
>CAYUTR010000058.1:0-17232 GCA_964447465.1 uncultured Chryseobacterium sp. | reverse complement strand
GCATCGATTCGTCCTGCGTTACAAATGGATAGTAATCGGGAAATTCTGAATTCACTTCTTTGCCAAGTGGCTCGAACGTAACCTCGAGCGGACTCTTCACCAGAACTTTTCCGTTGCTGCATTGCTGGATATACAGACCAGCCCGCGCCTGTCCGGCCTTGTCGGCTTTGAGTTTATAAGTTGTATATGCGGTAATAGCATCATCCCAACGCATGGCGTGATGATACGCCTGCCCGAGGAACAACCATGCATCGTTATCGGCTTTCGGTTGCTTTGTACAGAACTCAAAATATTTGACAGCTTCTTTTTTATTGCTGTTTGTGTTGAGATAACACGTACCCAAACGGAAATTGTATTCGTAATTCGTCGGTTCCTTCTTGACGAGCGCCAGGTAAATTGGCAAAGCCAGAACATAGTTCTGGTGACCATAGTGTTCCTTCGCAAGTTCAGGATCTGCGGCCGCACCTGTGCCCGGCTTCTGCGGTTGAGACCACGCCGAAGCGCCGGTAAACAGCGCAAGAACTACGAATAGGATTTTGTACAGCTTTCTCACAACAATTCGGGAAGAGGGTAACTCGTACCCGTTCTACCAAAAATAACAAAAAACGAACCATTTTTCGCCTCAGGTTATCGAGAAAGACAAAGCCCGTCTGAACGTAGACGGGCTTGCCAAATATGCTGATCAAAACGAGCTAGTATCCCCTGATTTTGACGTATTGGAACTTCTCATACACATTCTTTCGTTTATCGAAATCAGTCTTATACTGAGGTCCAAGAACGTAAGAGTTGACAGTAACCCACTTTACCTTCTGCATGTCGACTCCTTTGGCGATGAGTGCTTTGTTCACCACATCCTGAGCCTTGGTCGCACGGTCGGTTGCGAGATCTTTGTTGCTTGTAAACTTCTTGGTTGGAACCTGAGAGGCCGCAGCAGTGATACGAAAGCTGATCGAACCGTATTTGTCAATATGCGCAATACAACTGTCGATAAAGGTTTTGAAATCCGGATCGGCAGGATCAATCGAGCTGATGTTGTACTTGAAGAACATCGTGAAGCTTAGGTTGTGACTCTCTGTCAATGCCGCTTTGATATCGCGTGGATTTTTTCCGATCAGCGTATCACCAGGTAATTTCACGTGCTGATTACCCGCTGATCCTGTATCAAGAGGTACATCAGAACGGATTTTTCCGATAACAAGATCCCGCAGGTCCATCGAACGATCGATAACTGTGAATTCAGATCCTGCAGGAACGTCAATCACTTCGTTCGCGTATTCTTTATCGTCAACCACATAACTGATGAGGTAGGTGCCACCAGTAGGAAGAATGATGGTGAAGTTTCCTGTGCGCGTGTTCGGACGGTAAACACCAATGATCTCTCCGTTCAGTGAATTGGAAACGTTAATTTCAACTTTCTGTGTAAGTGGTTTTCCGTCGGCGTTGTAGATACGGCCTTTGAGTAGTGTGAGCGACTGAATAATTGTCTGCTGCAGCTCTGCCATGTAAATATCTTTTTCACCGTAACCGCCATCACGTACAGAAGAGAAATAAGCACGCTTACCATCAGGTGAAGTCATATAGAACACATCATCATCGGGTGTGTTGATCGGATAACCCATATTCGTTGGGGTACTCCATGCGCCGGTTTCGTCATCTTTCGATGCGAAGAAAATATCGAAGCCGCCCATTGACTTGTGTCCTTTCGAAGAGAAGAACAAGGTGTGCTGGTCAGGGTGAATGAACGGAGCATCTTCATCCTGTGAAGTGTTGATTGTTGGTCCCAGGTTTAATGCCTTCGACCATTTTCCATTCGGCAATTTCACGCAACGATAAATATCACGACCACCAAATCCGCCTGGGCGATCACTTACGAAATAAAGCGTATTTCCATCGGCCGACATACAAGCGTGTGTTTCCCAATACTTCGTGTTGATGTCGGAACCCAATGGATTTGGTGCCATCCATTCGCCGTTCATTGTTGTTGCTGAATAAATATCTCCACCATTATCATCGCGATAGAGGAACAGTGTCTGTCCGTCGGTACTCAATGAAATAGTTGCTTCGTTTGTTGGCGTATTGATGTACGGACTCACCGGGTGAGCAGAACTCCACGTTCCATCTGCTTTCTTTTCGCAGGTAAGAATGTCTTCATAGTAACTGCCATCGATCTGTGTTTCGCCATACCTGCGCGAAGTGAAATAGATGGTTTGTTCGTCAATAGAAATGACAGCACCGTAATCAGGATACTGTGTGTTGATACTATCGCCCATGTTGGAAATGGTCAATCCCAATGGTGTTGCCATAAATTCCTTGGCATTGTTGCACCATGAAATGCGCATGTCGATTTCCTTCGTTCTTTCCGGATCACGTATTCCGAGAATCGCTTTGTACGACTCGAAATAAATGATGGCAGAATCGAACAGGTAATTGTAGTGATACGCTTGTGCGAGATAATAGAAAGCGTCTTCCGGTGCTTTCTTTTCAGTAGGTTCGAATGGATCGTAGTTGCGTGTTACACTTTTCGAAGCTCTTCTCAGGTACCTCAATGCATCGCGTTTATGAGAAGCCGAATTAAGCAGACACTGCCCGATTTTGAAATTAATGTTAGCTGTACCTGAATCAACTCTATACGCTTCTTTGAACGCCAACAATGCCATTGGCCAGTTACCTTCTTCAATCAGCTTATTACCTTCAATGAAGTTATAGCGGTAATTGCCCGTATCAGGAGCAACGACCTTGGCTGAGAGCTTGGCGCTGAATAATGCAACCAGTATGACTAATAGTAAACTGTTACGCGACATATTCTCTTCACAACTTATTATCTGGCGGCAGGTGCCAAACGGGTTTATCAGGCAAAAATAAGCCTTTAGTGTGGAATTTCCAGTAAATTACTGAGAATTACCAACATCGTGCCGTTTATTGGGCAATGCGTATGATTACTCTCCGGTTTAGCTTGCCAGAATCGGCGACATTATCACCTGAAACAGGCTCATTTTCACCTTTACCTACGGTAATAATGCGATCCGGGTTCACACCTGCATTTACGAGCTCCGCTTTCACTGCTGTTGCGCGTTTCTCAGAGAGGCGCTGATTGTATACTGCGTCACCCTTTTCGTCGGCGTGACCGGTAATTTCAATTTTCTCAAGAGGATTGGCTTTCATCCACGCCACAACACTTTGTACTTCGCCTTTTGCCGTACTGTTCAGATCGGCATTGTCGAAGTCGAAGTAAACGGCAGAAAACGCAGAGCCACTGGCATTGATAAGGCCTGCCCCGGCAATTGCAATTGAAGATCCTGTTGCGGAATTGGTTGTGTATTGCACGGCGAGTGCAGAAGCACTTCCCAGGCTGTCGAGATAATTTGTGCGCATTACCGGCAACTCTGTGAATGGATCACCAGCGTCGGCAGGATTGATTGCATTATCGATGTTGAAATAATAATTGTGCAGATCAACAGTCGCTGTCTGAATTCCGCGATTGAGATTTATTTCCTGAAGAACAAATTGCTCGCTTGTTCCAGTGTAATCCAACGTCGTTGAAACTGTTGTGATTCCAGGTGCAGAAATTTCATAGACTACTTTGGTTCCTGATTCGTAAGGGAACATGATGCTGTCGTGTCCTGAAAGCTCGAACGAGCGGATCTCCTGTCCATCAGGATATGACATCTTCACGCTCACTTTATCCTGAGGAGAAAGTCCTGAAGAGTTCAACTTGAACTTGGCCATCGGGGCAACAGGAGGGAAGTACTGAATGAAATACAGATCAAGATCTCCTTCTCCGTCGCGATTCAGACTCGAGTAATAAGCACCCGAACCATTCTCCAGTGGCGTGTAGAAAATATCGTCGCCACCATTGTTGATAGGTGCACCAAGATTTACAGGAGCAGACCAGTTTCCATTCGGCTGACGCGTGCAGCTGAACACATCAAAACCGCCCATGCTGTTATGTCCTTCGGAAGAGAAATAAAGTGTATTTCCATCAGGCGTTAAGAAAGGAGAATCTTCGTTGAACGGAGAATTCACCTGCATTCCGAGATTTTTCGGTTTGCCCCAATCACTACCTTCTTTCTCGCACACCCAGATGTCTTTATCGCCGACGCCACCTTTACGGTCGCTTACGAAAAACATGCTCTTTCCATCGCGGCTAAGGAAAATAGAAGGTTCGTGGCTTGCGCGCGCATCAATTTCTTCACCAATACGATCGGGGCGCTGCCAGCGCTTGCCATCCCAACTCGCTTTCATGATATCGCCGTAACGGAAAATATAGAGGTCAGTTGAATCGGGTGACAAGGTAATTGATCCGTCGTGATCTTCAGTATTGATCTCAGAAACTACTTCCGCCTTATTGAACAGCAGAGAAAAAATTCCCCGGCGTTTTACATTTGATGTATCGTACCGAGAAGGTTGTTTCCAGCGATTCCAGCTTTCGCCTTTCGCCTGGTAAATGTCTTCGTAATAAAATCCTTCGTCGTCTTTTGCATTACCGGTATTTCCGGGACGCTTCGAAGTGAACAGGAGAATATCGCTGCGATAAATCACCACTGGTGCGTAATCGGGATAGTCTGAATTCACATTCGCCCCAAGATTTGTAATTCTTGCCTTTCCCGGATTCTTCCACATTTCTCTACCGGTGGAGCAACCTTCAATCAGCTGATTCAGCTTTTCGTCTCTGTAATTAGGTCCGGCTTTCTTTTTGAACGCAAGAAAATTCCGCTCAGCAGCATCGAATTGATTCACGCACAAGTGAGCCAGTCCGGCGTGATATAAAAGATCAGGCACGGTGTCTTTTGCACTTGAAGCCACTGCTTTATCGAAATAGGAAACGCTACGAGGTCGTGCAGTGGTGGAATAGTAGTAACACACGCCTATCCGGTAATTGATCATCCAATCGTCCGGAGAATTTTTTGCAACATCGAGATAAATCGGAAGTGCATCTTCGTATTCAGAATAGTTGTAGAAAGTCTCTGCCCGCTTCAGCTTTTTCTTGTCGATAGACGATTGCGTCGTTCGCGCCGATGTAGTGAACGGAATTGCTAGTATCAAAACCAGCAAAAAACTGATTGTTTTTACTCCTGAGGTCATTGGGGGGGTAATTGAACCTATAGGAAAGTTACGGAAAAATAGTAGGCAGTAAGCAGTTGGGCAGTAGGCAGTCACGCATATAGTCGCAAATTCGCAAAGACTGGTCGCAAATATCTTAATGCGACTGCCTACTGCTTACTGACCAACTGCCTACTTATTTTTGAGGTCTTCCGGCACCACAATTGGTGCCACAACGTCCTTGATGGTTCCGTCGATACTGAGGACCGTGAACTCAAAACGGCGATTCAAAGCCATTCCGGCCTTATTTGCAGAGCCGTCTTTGTTGTAGTTCTGGGCAATCGGGAACTTCTCACCCATACCCTTGGTTCGCAGGCGCGACTTGTCAATTCCATGATCGATCAGGTATTGAGCTACAGATTGAGCACGCTGTTCGGAAAGCTTCTGATTGAGCTCATCACCACCAGCAGCATCCGTGTGACCTGCAATTTCAAGAATCAGCATAGGGAAATTGGTCATCAAAGTAACCAGCTTGTCAAGTTCTGCTTTCGATTCCGGCTGCAACTCAGATTTCCCTGATGCGAAGAAAATGTTGCGAACCGTAATTTTCGAACCAACCGATAACGGTGCCAGTTCAACCGGACGATTCAGTATCTGATATGCGGCAGTGTCAGAAATATTTACGTTATCTGACTGGTAAAGAAAATCCACCGCTTCATATGTAATGTTATAGTTTCTTCCCGGAGGAAGAATGATCACATATTTTCCTGTAGCGCTATTGGGCTGATAAGTTCCCATCAGTTCGCCGGTTTCAACATCAGTAACAGAAATCATAGTTCCCGGAGGAACTCCACCGTAAATGCTGGTGATTTCTCCAGTCAGAACCGTCAATGGATTTTGCTGTTTTTCCGGGAAAGTGAGCAGGCAAATATCTTTTTCGCCCATCCCGTTTGTACTGCTCGCCGATGAATAATAGGCGTGGGTGTTATCCGGAGTTGGTGCGAAGAAAATATCGTCGTCCGTGGTGTTCACCGGGTAGCCAACATTCACTGGTTTGTTCCATGTGTTGGTTTCTTCATCCTTCGTCGCGCTCAGGATATCAAAACCGCCCATTGATTGATCGCCATTGGAAGCGAAGTAAAGTGTGAGTCCGTCAGCGAGAATCGAAGGAGCGTCTTCATCATACTTCGTGTTGATCGGCGCACCAAGATTCTGAGGCTTCGACCAGTCGCCGTTCGGAAGACGAACGCTGCGGTAAATATCTGTTCCGCCCATTCCGCCGGCGCGATTACTGCTGAAGTAAAGTGTATTTCCGTCAGGAGTAATTGTTGCAGATGGTTCCCAATCTTTCGAGTTCACATTATCGGTAAGTTTCGTCGGCGCACCCCATGAATCTCCTTGCTGGTAACTGAGGTAAATGTTTCCGTCGCCCTGGTCGTCTTTATAAATCAACAGCTGCTGTCCATCGGCACTCATACCAATTGTTGCTTCATGACCTGCTGTATTGATATTCTGTCCCATCGGAATTGCTTTCGACCACCTACCGGAATCATTCATCACCGAATAGTAAAGATCTTCAAAGTACATCTGGTCGCGAGAATCCATTTTGCCACCCACGTTTTCAGGGCGACGAGTAGTGAAAATCATCATGCGCTGGTCAGCAGAAATCACCGGAGAGTATTCAGGATATTCTGTGTTGATATTCGCTCCGAGATTTTCAACCTGGATAGCAACCGGATTTGCAACAAGCATTTTTCCATTCGTACACCATGTCCTGCGCAATGCGATTTCGTTCAGCATTATAACGTCCGAAGTGTCAATGTAACGTTCGTAATTGTCAAAGCAGATGATTGCAGAATCGAAATTGCTTTTCAGGTGCTGCGATTGTCCGAGGTAATACCACGTATCGATTGGCGCGTGCTTTTCTTTCACGCTCGATGATTTATACTTCTCTGAAATATTTGATGAAGCTGCCGTGAGATAAGAATAAGCGAGATGCTTCTTTCCCGGAGTGTTGAGGTAGCAAACGCCGATTTTGAAACTGACGTTCGCATTGGAAGGATCCATCTGGTATGCCTCGAGGTACAACGGCAATGCCGCTGCGTAATCATCGGCGGCAAAGAAGACGTCGCCTTGCGTGATTTTCTGTTTCGGTCCTTTTGATTTGAGAACGAAAGCGCCTGCGATCATCACGATGAATGCAAGTGCCAATACGCTGAGAATTTTTTTCATCAGTCCTTTTGGATGTAGGGCGGTTATAAATTCCATTGTCAGCCTTCGACCACGCTCAGTCTGACAATGTAAAAGTTCAGCGTTAAATTTCCCGGTTCACATCCCACTGCTCGAGGTAATCGGCAACGCGACGAACGAACGATCCACCCAGCGCTCCATCAACAACACGGTGATCGTATGCATGCGAAAGGAACATCATATGACGGATACCGATGGTGTCGCCTTGTGGTGTTTCAATTACTGCCGGTTTTTTACGAATTGCTCCAGCGGCCATAATTGCAACCTGAGGCTGCGGAATGATTGGAGTTCCCATCACGTTTCCGAAAGTACCAACATTGGTCAGCGTGTAAGTTCCACCCTGGATTTCGTCAGGTAAAAGTTTACCGGCACGAGCACGAGCTGCAAGATCATTCACCGACTTCGTAATTCCAAGCAGGTTCAAACGATCTGCATTCTTGATTACCGGAACAATCAGATTTCCGGAAGGAAGAGCAGCTGCCATTCCGATATTGATGTTCTTGCGCACAATAATTTTTGTTCCGTCAACCGAAATATTAATCATCGGGAAATCTTTGATCGCCTTGATGATGCACTCGATGATGAGCGGAGTGTATGTGAGTTTTTCGCCTTCGCGCTTCTCAAATGTCTTTTTGAATTTCTCGCGCCACTGAACCATGTTGGTAACGTCGGCTTCAACGTACGATGTAACGTGCGGTGCAACCTGTTTGCTCATTACCATATTATCGGCAATGATCTTGCGCATGCGATCCATCTCGATGATTTCGTCGCCGCCCATGAGGGAAACAGCAGGACGTTTGAACTGCACAACCTCAACTTGAGAAGTTGATTGAGTTGATTGTATTGTTTGGGTTGGTTGAGTTGCGCCGTTTGACTTCCCTTTATTCGGAATGTAAGCGAGAATATCGTTTTTGGTTACGCGTCCATGTTGACCGCTTCCGGAAATTGAATCGAGTTCCTGAACAGAAATTCCTTCTTGCTTCGCGATGCTTTTCACCAATGGAGAATAGAAGCGGGAAGAGTCGCCACTTTTAATAGTAGCAGTAGCAGTGGCAGAGGCAGTTGCAGTTGCAGTCAGAGGGGCAGTAGTAGCAACATTTTCTTTTTTCTGCTCAGCAATTGGTGGTGTAGAAACTGTACCGTTATTTCCTGCAACCGGTGCTTCTGTTGTGATCAGCGCAACTGCTTTACCGACCAGCACAACATCGCCATCATTGAAAAGCTTTTTCGCAAGAAAACCTTCGAATGGAGAAGGAATTTCGGAGTCAACTTTGTCGGTTGCAATTTCGAGTACAGGTTCGTCGAGGGCAATTTTATCACCTTCATTCTTCAGCCACTTGATGATGGTTGCCTCGTTTACGCTTTCGCCCATTTTGGGCATGATCAATTCTACCTGTGACATATCACATTTGTGATTTGGTTATTTAAGATTTATGATTTGGGTGTGATGGAAATCTGAACTATCAAATCGTAAATCATAAATGTTATTCGCAACGCAAAAATAGCTTTTTGGGTGGAAATTCCGGCCTCGTTCGCACCGAATAATGCGATCTTTGTCCTAAGGATGGGATTTCTCTCAAAATACTGGTCTACACTGCGTCGTGTCAAGTTGTTACACGTTCTGCACAACCTGCGGAACTTCGGCAAACTGAAAGCGAACAGGAAACTGTACGACCAGTTTGGGATTGAACGCTCCGTGGTCGGGCCGCTTTCTCACAAGGACATTGTAACACCTTCTGATGAAAAACCATGGCTGGATCGGGACAACGCACACGAACTTTTGAAAGCGAACGTGGAGGCGAAAACCTTCGGCGAAGCAGCGAACCGACAGTTTAATCAGTGGATCGACAAAGGATACATGATCTTCCCGGGGATGTTTCATGGTGTGGCCGACAAAGTGAACGCAGAAATGAAGCGGATCGTGGATGAGCAGCAGCTCGATTTCGATTATACAGAATCGCGCGTGATGAATTCGTGGCGTGAATCGGAGGCGGTACGAAAAATTGTTCACGATGAAGAGATGAAAGAAATACTTTCGTTCGCGCTTGGAAAAAAAGTGGTTCCGTTTCAAACGATCAATTTTTTTCGTGGAAGCGAACAGCACACGCATTCAGATTTCATTCACATGACTACTGAGCCGAAAGGATTTTTGGTTGCTGCGTGGATTGCGTTGGAGGATATCGGTGAAGGACAAGGTCCGTTGCATTATTATCCGGGAAGTCACAAGTTGCCGTACGTACTCGGAGAAGATTTCGAGCATTCCTCAACGGCATGGTCTGTTGGCGAAGATTTATACGGCAACTACGAGAAGAAAATCGCCGAACAGGTACAAGATCATAAACTTTCCAAAGAAGTTTTCCATGCGAAGAAGGGCGATGTGTTCTTCTGGCACGCAAATCTTTTGCACGGAGGAGAAGAAGTAACTATTCCTGATTCAACGCGCAAGAGTTTGGTAATTCACTTTTTCTGTGAGGGAAATGTGTTGTGTTATCATGAGATTTCTCAAAGACCTGCTGTGATAAACGAGATTTAGGCTAGTAGGCAGTAGTTCAGTTGGCAGTAGGCAGTCAGTGCTGTCAGTTCGAGCGCAGTCGAGAACTCAACAGCAGCCCGCAGCATTTATCGACTTCTCGACTGCGCTCGAAGTGACAAAATGCTACTGCGCCATTCCGATCTTGCAAGTAACAGGATAATGATCACTCATCCCCGTCGTTTCAATAGTTTTGAATTCCCACGAAGACAACGTTTCCGAATGCAGGATGTAATCGATACGCGGAATGGGCAGCGGATTCTCGAACGTTTTTCCGAAACCGGAACCGGACTCGCGGAATGCATCGCACATGCCTTTTGCAAGTACTCGATAGGTGTAGGAAACAGGTGTATCGTTGAAATCGCCACAAATGATGATTGGATAACGGCAACTTACAATGTGCGCGGCAATTGCGTTGGCTTGTTCTGCGCGACGTGTGTATGCACGCTTCATGCGTCGAAGAAGACTTTTTGAATTCTCTACTTCGTCCTCAGCTTCTTCCTCGCTGAGCATGCTGCGCACGAATGCAATATCGGCGTAACCGAAATTGATGGATTGCAGGTGCATATTGTACACGCGGATTGTATCGCCATTGATTGAGATGTCGCTGTAAAGACAAATATTATTGCTGCGATTGTTGAACACAATCTTTCCTTCATTCACAATCGGGTATCGCGAAAACGTAGCAACTCCCCAGTGGTCGGTTTTTCTCAAGGTGATCGTGTACGCTTCGCTGGTGTATTTGTAACTCATCAGCGATTGCAACGTATCCAGATTACGGAACGGCCCGGTGTCTTCCGAATAAAATTCCTGTAAGCAAAGTACAGACGGATTTTCAGACTGGATCACTTCAAACATTTTTGAACGGGTTGCTTTGTTGCCGCTCCAGTTGTAGAGATCAAACAGCTTCACGTTCCATGTCATGAGTTTGAAAGCGGCATCGGGGGCCAGATCCTGTTTTCCAAAACTGACCTGGTATTGCTTGCTGAAGTGAATCATGGAAATCAGCAACGTGATCAAGGTGTAAAACACTTGTCGCTTCCTGCGAATGAGCCAGTAAAACAGGAACAGAAGATTTACGATGATAAAAGCAGGGTGGAGCAGGCCCATAAACGCGAGCGGCCATACTTTCGCCGGATTTACCAATGGGGAAATATCCGCAAGCAGCAATCCTATGATGGCAAACCAGTTGAAGAAAAGTACCGTGCGGGAGAACCAACCGAGTTTTTTTCTCGAGGGAACCGGTTCGATTTCTACAGTTTCTGTAGCGGGCATCTAGAATTTATCGTGATTCTTCTGGAGGAAATCTTTTTCGTCTCTCGAAAGACTATCGTAACCCGTGCGTGAAATTTTATCGAGGATTTCATCAACGCGTTTGCGGATTGTGACCTTCTGAGCATTGTAGTCGGTGTCGCCAACGCGTTTGTGTGCCACGCGCAATTTGGATTTAGGCTTGAATATCCCGGCAAAAATATTTCCGCGTTTGTGATTGACAGCCCAGAGCATGCCGAAGAGCGCACCACCTAAGTGAGCGGCTTTTCCGCCGGTATTGCTTGAGAAATCTATTGCAGTCGTAAGCAGAAACGAAATCAACGCGAGCCATTTCAGTTTCATGGGAATTCCGAACGGATAAATACGGTAATCGGGAGAGTAGGTGGCCACACCAACCACAATTGCCATTACGGCTCCGGAAGCGCCAAGCAACACTACACCTTCGGTTTGATCCACAATGGCAGAAACAATCAGGTAAACAATTCCACCGGCTAATCCGCCGAGAAAATATACCGTTACCAGTCGTTTGCTTCCGAGCAGTTCGCAGAATATGCGGCCAAGGAACCATAACCAGAGCATGTTAGATAAAACGTGTCCAAGCTTTACGTGAAGAAACATGTAAGTGCCGATGGTCCAGAACCGTTCGAGGTAGTGTGTGAATCCAGCGGGCATGCAGAGGTATTCGGATATTAAATTTCCCATGGCAAGTTCATCACCTGAAAGTGTGACCATGTGAATAAGGATATTGGCAACAAGAAAAATGGACACGTTCGCGATCAAAAAGATCCACACCGAACGGTAGGTTCCTTTCATCGCAATCTGAATGTCATTCCTGAAGCTCATACCCTAATAGAAGTTATTGCGGCTTCTTTTATAAATCTGTACAAGTATAAATCCAAATATCATGCCTCCAATGTGCGCGAAGTGAGCAGTATGGTCGCCTTGCGCATTTGAATAGCCGGAATAAATTTCAATAACTCCGTAAATCACCGCAAGCCACTTAAGCTTAACTGGAATTGCACCATAAATATAAATCGTTGTATTCGGGAACAGCAATGCTGCTCCAATCAGTAAACCGTAGACTGCACCGGAAGCTCCGATCATTGGAATGAACAGGAGTCCGTACACAGCAGGCGATACACGTCCGACCCTGTCAAAATTGGCTGCATATTCCTGAAGATGTGCCCACCCGTCGCCATTGTAAATCCGGTTGAGTTCCGACACTGCACTCCACGTTTCCCAACCAATGTAAATTGCAGAGGCGCCAAGTCCGCAGACGAGATAGTAAATGAGAAACCGCTTCGGGCCCCATACATTTTCCAGCATTCTTCCGAAGAAGAACAAGCCAAGCATGTTGAACAGCAAATGCATGAGAGAGCCATGCATGAACATGTGCGTGATAATCTGCCACCAGTGAAAATTCGGACTCAACGGATGATAAAGTCCAAGTAATTCATCGAGGTCTAAACGTTGACTTCGCATCGCAAGGAATTTCGCGATGAAAAAGATCACGTTGATGATGATCAGGTTCATCACTACCGTTTTGGCACTGAAGCCACCACCACCAACCGGACGAAATTTAAACTGGCTCATCGTTTCATTCGTTTATCGATTTCGTCGATCGGAAAGTTGATGTAAACTGGTTTTCCGTCGGGAGCGAATGCCGATTGTTCGCAACCGAAAAGTTCATCAGCAAGCGCCTGCATTTCGCGCACGTCCATGTTTTTTCCCGGACGGATTGCAGCGCGTTTCGCCAGTGAACGGGCAATATTTTCGAGCGGCTTCAGCTGAAACTGCTGTTCGTTTTCACGGAATGTCTCGAGTACTTCTTCGAGGAGTTTCATCACGTCGTAATCTTCCGTTCCCGCAGGAATGCCGTGAATTACGAATGTGTTATTCCCGAACGGATGAATGTCAAAACCGATGGTCTGCAATGCTTCAATCTGCGTTTCCGCAATGTGTGTCAGCGCCGGAGAGAATGTAATGTGTTCCGGAAATAATTTCTGCTGCACCTGCACATGTTGACGTGCGATTGCGTGAATATAACGCTCGTACAACACACGCTCATGCGCGCGCTGCTGATCGATCACGAGTAACCCATTCTTCATTGGAGAAAGAATGTAACGCTCGTGCAACTGCATGAACGAGGCACCTTCATTCAGGGGTTTCGATTGTGTTTCGTGTAATGCTTGCTGCACTGCCGGAATTACATCCGCCGAAGGAGTCATGTGCTGATTGAACATGGTGTCCCAATTCTGCACGTTGCGTTGTTCGCGAGGTTCGTTGTAGACAGTTGACTTATGTGAATTCGAATCGAATGGATTGAAGGAAGGATTCACCGTGATCTGCGGCATGCGAATCGGTTGCGAATTCGGCAACGGAATTTCCATGCTCATTTCCTGTTCGAAGTCGAGGGTAGGAGCGATGTTGTATTGTCCGAGTGATTTCTTCACTGTTGAACGAAGCACAGCGTAAATCGAACGTTCATCTTCGAACTTCACTTCCGTTTTCGTTGGATGAATGTTTACGTCTATCGTTTTCGGATCAACTTCCAGGAAAATGAAATAGCCGGGAAAATGTCCTTGCGGCAATAGCTGCTCGAACGCCGACTGTACAGCGTGATGCAGGTATGAATTGCGGATGAATCGCTTGTTCAGAAAGAAGAATTGCTCGCCACGTGTTTTACGCGTGAACTCAGGCTTGATGACAAATCCTGAAATCTTCACAATGCCTGCATCTTCGTCCAACGGAACGAGTCGCTGATTGTAAGGCATTCCGTACAAAGCAAGAATACGCTGACGTAATGCAGCACGAGGTTCTTCACTGGTTCCTGCTTCGAGACGATACATCTCGTTGCCGTTGTGCCACAATGAAAATCCTATTTCGGGATTGGAGAAAGCGATGCGTTCAAACTCTTCGAGTATGTGACGGAACTCTACACCATCCGACTTCAGAAAGTTTCTGCGTGCCGGAACATTGTAAAAGAGGTTCTTCATACTGAACGAAGTTCCCTTCGGGGCAGCGCAAGCTTCCTGTGATTTTACTTCTGAGCCTTCGATGTTGATGAGCGTGCCCATTGCATCATCCTCGCGACGGGTTTTCAATTCTACTTGTGCAACTGCAGCAATGGAAGCCAAAGCTTCTCCACGGAATCCCATGGTTTGTAAAGCCCAGAGATCATCCGAAACACGAATCTTGGAAGTAGCGTGACGCTCGAACGACAATCGCGCATCAGTTGCCGACATTCCTTTGCCGTTGTCGACTACCTGGATGAGTGTGCGTCCTGCATCTTTCACAATAAGCTTGATGAAATCGGCACCGGCATCAATGGCATTTTCCATTAATTCCTTTACGGCAGAAGCGGGTCGCTGGATTACTTCACCTGCGGCAATCTGGTTGGCAACGGAATCGGGAAGGACGGAGATTATATCGACACTCACAGGGACTTTCTTCAGCGGGTTAAACGCCTAGCAAAGTTAATGATTCCACTTAGGCTTGAACCGAATTTTATGCACAGAACCACCGCTTTTTATTCAACCACCAAGGCACAAAGGCACCAAGGTTTTGGTTGGTAATTGCTTGGTGCCTTGGTGTCTTGGTGGTAAGCTTACACATATCCCAAAAAGTGTTACAAATATCCTTGATCGGGATTAACAATGATTTGGTGAAAACCCGCTCTATCTCCAAACCTTCGGCACGGCCTTTGTCTCTACTTTTAAGCAGATTGAAAAAGAACGTGATGTTGCGAAAGATTTCTTATGCCGTATTGCTCGGAATGCCGGCGATGCTCCTGCTTGCATTGGTGCCGGGTAATCGTAACGATGCGTATGCCGACGATGTTGATCGCTCACCGCAGCAGATCGGCAAGTCTGAGTTTGCGAAAGATCCTGCATTTCTGAATGACACGAATTCGAAGTGGGTCGATTCTGTGTTCAAGACTTTGACGCCGGAAGAAAGAATCGGTCAGCTGTTCATGGTAGCTGCGTGGTCGAACAAAGACAAGAAGCACGAGACAGAAATTTCTGAACTCATCAAGACGCAGAAAGTGGGCGGACTGATTTTCATGCAGGGCGGACCTATCCGTCAGGCGAATCTCACGAATCGTTACCAGCGTGAATCACAAGTTCCATTGCTTATCGGAATGGATGCAGAGTGGGGACCGGTGATGCGCATCGATAGTTGTATCAACTTTCCACACCAGATGCAGTTGGGTGCAGTGGATGATGACTCGCTCGTGTACTGGTATGGCGTTGAGATGGCGCGACAGTGCAGTTTGCTTGGTGTGAACGTAAGTTTCTCTCCGGTTGCAGACGTGAACAATAATCCGAACAATCCTGTGATTGGAACCCGTGCATTCGGTGAGAACAAATACGATGTGGCGGAGAAAGCCATTATGTATTCAAACGGCTTGCAGGACAACAACGTGCTTGCTTGCGGAAAACACTTTCCCGGTCACGGAGATACGGATAGTGATTCGCACAAGACGCTTCCGGTAATTAATGCAACGCGCGCAAGATTGGATTCACTGGAGCTTTATCCATTCCGCGAACTCATTGCATCCGGCGTCGGAAGTATGATGGTTGCGCATTTGTCGATTCCGGCACTTGATACAACAGCGAATCAGGCAACGACACTTTCGAAGTATGTTGTTGACACGTTGCTGAAGCAGGAAATGCATTTCAAAGGATTGGTGATCACCGATGCGCTCAACATGAAAGGCGTGAGCAAGTATTACGGTCCCGGAGATGTTGACGTGAAAGCACTTGTTGCAGGTAACGATGTGATTTTGTTTTCCGGCGATGTTCCGAAAGCGATTACATTGATTCAGGAAGCAATCACCAAAGGAGAAATCACGCAAGCAGAAATCGATGCGCGTTGTAAGAAAGTGCTCGCTACCAAAAAGTGGTGCGGACTCAACAAGCGTAAGAAGCTCGCTACGAAAGGACTTTACGAAGCATTGAACGATCGCAGTGCAACATGGATGTGCAGAATGGTTGCAGAAGCTTCGATGACTTTGCTGAACAACAAAAATTCACTCGTGCCGATCATGAATCTTGAAACGCACAAGATTGCTTCAGTTTCTGTTGGTCATGTGAAGACCTGCATGTTTCAGGAGCGGATTGCGATGTATACGCCGGTGAATCCGTTTGCGATTCCATATGATGCGAAGAAAGATTCACTGGAGTCACTGATCACGCAGCTTGCGGACAACGACATTATCATTCTCGCGATTCAGAAAGTATCACAGCGTCCGGCCAACAATTACGGTGGACTTTCTGATATTCCGGATAAGCTCATCGACACGTTGCTGAAACTGAACAAGAAAGTAATTGCCGTGATGTTCGGTTCGCCTTACGCGTTGAATGAAATCAAGCGCGTGGAAGAGTGCGACGTTGTGCTGCAGGCTTATGAAGATCGCGACTACATAGAAGATCTTGCAGTGCAGGCCTTGTTCGGAGGAATTTCGATACAAGGAAATCTTCCGGTTACGTTGAACGGATGGAAAGGTCAGACTGGAATTACAACAGCAGCACCAACGCGTTTGAAGTACACCATGCCCGAAGAAGTTGGATTCTCTCAGTCGGCATTGAAGCGAATTGATTCCATCATCAACAAAGGCATTACTGATAAAGCGTATCCCGGATGTCAGGTGTTCGCAGCGAAAGACGGGAAAGTGTTTCTGATGAGATCGTACGGACACTTCACGTATGAGAAGAAACATGTGGTGAACAACATGGATCTGTACGACATTGCTTCAGTGACGAAGATCATGGCATCGGCGCCATCGTTGATGAAAATGGTGGACGACAGCACGCTGAATCTGAATGATCGTCTCGGAAAGTATTTGCCTGAAGTTCGCGGAACGAATAAAGACAGCATGATCATCCGCAACATGATGACGCATACTGCGGGACTTCCAGCATGGATTCCATTCTTCGAGCGCACGATTGATGCAAACGGTGTGTGGGACAAGAAAGTCTACAGCAAAGTGCGGACCGATTCATTTCCGTTTTACGTTGCGCCGGGAATGTGGGTACATGCTCATTATCACGATACCATTTACAAGCGCATCAACGAATGCAAGGTGAATGATGATCACAAGTATCTCTACAGCGATCTCGGTTATT
Source organism: uncultured Chryseobacterium sp. (assembly GCA_964447465.1). Taxonomy (GTDB): domain Bacteria; phylum Bacteroidota; class Bacteroidia; order Palsa-965; family Palsa-965. The sequence continues at coordinate 12 of CAYUTR010000058.1, read as the reverse complement.
ACTACGTAAAGC
>CAYUTR010000057.1:0-17516 GCA_964447465.1 uncultured Chryseobacterium sp. | reverse complement strand
GCTGAAGGATTGAGTTGCTTAAACCGCTGATAAAGATTATTCGATTTCATTTTCAATGCAGCGCGTTTGAAATCTTCGAGATAACGATCAAGCAATTGCTGCATGGTCTGCGTGTACTTTCCGGTCTTACGATCGAGTCCGGCATCGAGCCAATACATTTCACCGAACATTTCATCCATGTCGGAATCGTTCGTGTACTTTCCTTTCACGCGGTGATTCATCAACAGAGAAACATCAGTACACATCAATTCCACAAAACGGAATTGTGCCGACTGCAATCCACTCGCCGGAGCAAGTGTTAAACGAAATTCATTGTATTGTGCGTAATCCATTCCTTCACGCATCACACTGAATGATTGTGTAAGAATTCCTGCGTAGCGATTCACACGCTCGAGCTTCACGCGAAAAAGTTCAGTACTGATTTCGGGATTGTCTGTTACCTGCTGCAACTCGTGACGGATTAACTTCAGCAGAAGTTCTGTCACCTGATGATACATGATAAAGATCGGCTCGTCCGTAAAATCCGTACGCGGACGCTGCAAAGAAAGCAGCGTATCTACTTCGATGTAATCCCAGTAATTCAATGCTTTGATGTGCGAAAATCCTTTCAGGAAATTTCCGGCATCTTGTCCTTGCGCACTATACTTCTCCTCAATTTTCTTAAGGATTTCCGAACGGTCAGGAACATTGGCTTCGCTCATAACATTGAATTTAGAGCAGCGAAATTAGGTATAATGTGCAAATATGCAGATGTGAAGATGTGCAGATTCTATTGTAAAAACTGAGATTTATCAGGATTCAGATAAAAAAGAAAGGGCTCTCTATGAGAACCCTTCTATATCTGCACATTTTAGAATCTGCTCATCTACTTTTCTTTGTTCAGCGGCACCATCAATCCACTCGTACTGATGATATCCATCTTGATGGAACCAATAAACAGCGAACCTTCAGCGCGCACCGGAACGTGATTGGCATCGTCGCTCACCCAAAGAGAGAGATCTTCTTCTTTCTTGAAGACGCGGCCAACCTGAACTACCGGACAGAACTTGATACATTTTATGCGACCTAAATCGGTCTTGATCGTTTCGCGTCCTTTGAATTTCAGTTTCATCGTCCACACCGAATCATCAATGAAAGTCGGAACAGAATACACGTCACCAACTTTTGCATTTGTGAAATCGAGTGTACGTGCATAGTAAAATGCCGACACCATATCCTGGATATACTTCGGAACGGTCATCATTTTACCATTCGAGTTTACGCGACCCAGATTGTGATCGTACGTTTGGTTCTGAGAGATTTTGAATCCGCCTTCGTCAACGCGACGGATAAAAATCCACGGCATCATCGCCTGTTCATCCATGTACGATTCGTAACGATCGCGCACTTTGAAAAACCAATCGAATGCACCGATAGAATTTCCGGTTGCTACGGCGTGCAAAGAAGGACGACCATTGATGAGCTTGTTCGTATTGTCGATTGTAAGCGTAGCAAGTCCGGCATTCATGGCGCCATAGTGTACACGATACTTCAGTTCTTCTCCGCGTTTGAAAGCGGTGTTTGGTACTACACGATAAACCGGATCCGGATCAGCAGATAAGCTGAACGATGCGAGGATGGCGGTTACAACAAGTATGCGTTTCATAGACATTAAAATTAGCGCGTTTGAAGGTAAAAATGCAAAGCGTGTGCCAATGCAATGTGCCTGATTCGCAACGGTGGCAAAGATGCCTTTTTTCGCCGGATTTAACGAATTCCACCTATGTGCACGACCTGATGATCAGACGGTTGGCGTATTGTTTAGTTGTCCGTTAAAACTTGCCCAAGTTTGCAGGTGGGCGCTTTCTGTTGAGAAGCGGTGACCTGATGTTTATTTACATTTGAGGTATGCGATCAATTTTAGTGCAGATTCTACTTGTTGTTTTCTCTACAATCGTGCGTCTTAGTGCACAGGAAGCAGGTACAGTCAAATGTTCCGACGAAGCAACCTACGCTCTCGAAGGAGTTCTGTTTTCTGACGACGCGAAATATCCGACGATGATTCTGGATGAAGAAGAATCGTTGCGTGCAGGCGATCGCGGTGAAATGCACAAGCAGTTTGAAACGCAGCTGTTCCGTTCTACGATCAAAGGATGGATGAGTATCGGCATCGTGGAAGTGGTTTCCGTGAAAGGAAAATCGGTGAAGTTTAAAGTAGTGGAAGAAACTGCTGAGATTACGATGGACGGAAAGAAGCGGAATCAGTTTCGGAAAGACACGCGTGTGAAATTTTCGAAGTACGATTACGGCGTTCCTGTTTTGGATACGTTGCATTACTCCAATGGTGCAATCAAAAGTACCGGTACAAAAATCTGCGATCTGCGCGAAGGAATGTGGAAAACGTACACCGAAGAAGGCGTGTTGAGTGAACAATACACATTAAAAGGCGGACGTAAGAACGGTCCGTACGAATCGTATTTCTCCAGCGGAAAAGTGCAAAGCAAGGGAGATTACGCCGACGATAAGCAAACGGGTGACTGGACAACGTTTCATGAAAACGGTCAAACGGCTTCATTCATCACTTACAACACCGGGAAACCTTCCGGCAGAGTGAATACCTGGTATGAAGACGGAAAAAAAGAAAGTGAAACCAATTATAGTGTCACGGGTGCGGTCGAAGGAATCAATACGCAGTGGCATAAGAATGGTTCAGTCAAATCGAAAGAGCGATACAAAAACGGAAAACTCAACGGAGTCCAGGAATACTATTTCGACAATGGAAAGATGATGGAGCGCGCTGAGTTCAACAATGGTGTTGAAACCGGCAAACACGAGAAGTGGTATGTGAACGGCAATTACTGCACCGTGATGAATGTAAACGGGAACGGCGAACTGCATGGACTGCAACAACACTGGACTGAAGATGGGAAATTATCAATGCAGAATAATTACATCAACGGTATACCCGCCGGCGAATCAAAACGCTGGCATGAAAACGGAAATCTGCAGGATTCCGGTTACTACAATTCCAAAGGGAAGAAAGAAGGAACATGGATGTACTTCTACGAGAACGGTAAGCCGAAAGAAATGATTTCATACAGCGACGCAACCTTTCATGGTCCGTATGCAGAGTATTATGAAAACGGGAAAGTGAAAATACAGGGTCAGTACACTTTCGGAAAAGAAGATGGAGATTGGATGGGATTCTATGAGAACGGAAAGAAGAAATCAAAAGGGACTTATCTCACCGGGAAGAAAATCAATACGTGGTGGTATTGGGATGAGAATGGGAAGAAGAGGAAGGAAAAGTTCATATGACAACACGTCTTCGTTAACTTTACGTTTACATCAACTGTCGGAATGATTTGCAGATGTGCAAATTTGCAGATGTGCAGATTCGCTCCTTGCTAGCAGCTAACACCAACAGCATTTTCACATCTTCACATTTGCACATCCGCACATAAGCCGGGATGCTCTTAGGTCACGTGCTCACATTGTCATACGACCAGTAACTTTCCCCATCTCACGAATATCTTCTTTCGCGCGTTTATCAATCGGACGATAGTTTGGGCGTGGTGCCGTGTCGAGGTAATAATTCGGACTAGCAAGGGTGTCCCATTCGTAAACAAGTGTATCTCTTCCGGATTCCAAATGAACGTATACTTTTTGCGGAGTTGGAAAGTAGCCGTAGTTACCATCGTGTCCATCGTAACGCTCGTGTTTTGCGCCGCTGTGTGCGCGATGAGCAATTCTTCTCGTTTGCGCGAAACTGATTGTAATTGTTAAAATCAGAAGGAGTGAGAAAATCGTTTTCATCTTAATTATGGTTTTACAGTTAACCGATGCGTGATTTCTCCCATTTCACGAATGTACTGCTTTGGTTGCGGATCAATCGGACGAATGTTAATCTGAGCTGTTGTATCTAATTCCCAGTAATGGTAATTCGGACTCGCGATAGAATCCCATTCGTAAACCATGGTATCTCTTCCTGATTCGAGATGTACTTTAACCTTTCGTGGAGCCACTCTACCGTAAGAGCCATCGTTATCGTCGAAACGCGCGTGCTTAGCACCACTGTGCGCACGATGTGCAATGCGACGGGTTTGCGCAAATGACAGCGTACAGATCAGCAACAGGAAAAATGTGAATGTAGATTTCATTGTACAGTTATTGGCGCACAGATATTTCCTAGTTGAGAGATCCGGCGAACCGGTTGATGACGCATCTGGTTTAGTTGGGCAGGTGATTGATCATGAAGAGTGTCCCAACGGTAGTAAAGTGAGTCGCGTCCGTCGCTTGTCTTCATGGTATCCATCGAAAGTACCACTTGAGACTGCACTATATAAGATGTACCGCCGCCGTAATTTCCATCCAAACCATCATAATTTTCATGGTTCGCTCCACTGTGCGCACGATGTGCAATGCGACGTGTTTGTCCTGCAAGAGAAAGTGCAAGAACAAGCAACGAAACTGTCAGTACAGATTTCATTTTCCAGTGTAACGCGAACAGATTTTGCCGTACTCGCGCACATCCTCCAGTTGATGGAGAGACTGTCGATGATTCAGATTCGCAGTGTCATATTCCCAGTAAGATGAATCCACCAATTTAACTGCGGAATCTTTACCACTCATGAGATACACCGTGTCCACTTTTATCACGTAGCGCATCGGAATGTAAGGGTCGCCATAATTTCCATCGCGACCGTCGTAATGTTCCGTCTTCGTGCCGGAGTGTGCGCGATGTGCAATTCTACGTGTCTGTGCGCCACCCGCCAGCGAAATTCCCAGGAAAAGGGTCAACAAAACAAGCTTGTTCATGGTTCTGCGTTTGGTTGCTGTACACCTGAAGTTCGTCCGGGTTCACATGAAAATGAACTTTTTTAGCGTTCATTTGTACAAGACGAATTCATGACAGCAATTCCACAACGTACTTTTTCCTCCTTTCTCTGGCGCTGGGCATTCCTGTTCTTCACGCTGTACGTCGTAACGCTGACGTTCGACTATTACTTATTCCAGCAGATTTTCGAGTGGATCAGCGTTCCGTTCCGTTGGCTCGCAGAATTCACCGGACAGCTTTTCTTCGACGTAAATCTTAGAGGTGCAGATAAATTCTATTCCGATTCGATGATTGTTTACGTGCACCTGTTCAACATCGCGATGATTTCATTGATCGCTGCAAGTGGATGGACAATCTTGTCTAAGCCTTCGACTACGCTCAGTCTGACAAGATTTACTGACACGAAATTCTATCCACTGCTCCTCACGCTACTACGCTACTTTGTTGCATTCAATCTGCTGGTGTATGGATTTTCCAAATTGTACAAATGGCAGTTCATGCTACCCGAACCGAATCTGCTTTACACAACCGTCGGCGACATGCACCGCGACATTCTGTACTGGACGAGCATGGGTAGTTCCCGCTCCTACTCCATTTTCATGGGCGTGATTGAAATTGTTCCGGCGATACTATTGCTCTTCCGAAAAACAACACTCGCTGGCGCACTGCTTGCTGTAATGGTATTCCTGAATGTTGTTTCAGTGAATTTTGGTTTCGATATCACGGTGAAACTTCATTCGATGACGCTGCTCCTGATGTCGTTCGTGATTTTAATTCCGGCGAGAAAAAGAATTGTTGCGTTGTTCACAGGTCGCGCGGCGGATGAGTGGAGTTATCCAACGTTGCAAATTACTCCTTCAAAAAAATGGTTTTCGCCCTTGATAAAAATTGCGGTGATTCTTTTACTGGTGATGGAAGCGCATTATCCGTACACCATAACAGGAACGTTTAACGATGACGCAGCAGAAAGACCGCCGATGCATGGGGCGTATGAAGTGATCCTTTCATTGCATCCTGAAACTGATAGTGCCGGTAAAAAAGAGATGATCACGATGCAACTTCCACTACACAGGATTTTTGTGAACCGTCGCGGATATATCATCTTTCAGGATTACGATGGTACGATGAAAGATTTTCCGTTAACTATCGATACGACCAATCATCAATTCAATTTCGGTGAGCATTATGTAATGAATTACGAATTGCTGAGCGACTCAACTTTCTATTTTACCGATGCCGTTACAGAGACTGTTTACAAGGTCAAGCAGGTCGATTTGAAAAAACTTCCGTTGTTGGAAGAGGAGTTTACATGGATCGATGAAGATTAAACCCGTCAGACCTTCACGATCTTCTTCGGCACCACAAATCCAATGTGCCGATATGCCGATTTCCGATATGCCGATTAAAGGACTACGTTGACTATTTTTTTAGGCACGACGATTACCTTTTTGGGAACCTTCCCCTCGAGATATTTCTGCGCTTCCGCTGATGACAACACTTCTTTCTCCACATCAGCAACCGACATGTCAGCAGCGAGTGCCATCGTGAAACGCATCTTACCATTGAACTGCACCGGATAATTCACCGTGTTATCTACGAGATATTTTTCGTCGTATTTCGGGAATGCAGCTTTTGTAACACTATCTGAATTTCCAAGCTGACTCCACAATTCTTCTGCAATGTGAGGAGCAAACGGAGATAATGCAATCACCAACGGTTCGAGAACTGCACGCTTGTTGCATTTCTGTTCCGTGAGTTCGTTTACTGCAATCATGAACGAGCTTACACAAGTATTGAACGACATGCGCTCGATATCATCCGAAACTTTTTTCAAAGTGCGGTGAAGTGTTTTCAGTTCGTTTTCGTTCGGTGCATCGGTTGAAACAGAGAATGCATCGTTCTTGATGAAGAGACGCCAGAAACGTTTAAGGAAATTGCTGGTGCCGGAAATGCCATTTGTGTTCCAGGGTTTGTGTTGTTCTAAAGGACCGAGAAACATTTCGTAGAGGCGGAGAGTGTCGGAGCCGAACTGCTCACAAACAATATCTGGAGTTACGACATTGAATTTGGATTTAGACATCTTCTCAACTTCCGGAACAGTTTTAAACTCTCTAATGTCAACCGCACCTTCAAATGAATGAAATTGTCCATTTCTCCAATAGCCTCCTGTGCACACGAATACATCGTTGCGACATTCGGGTTGCCAAGTCAGAAATTTATCAATGTCCAGAATACTGGCATTCGTAAATTCTATTGGAACATTCCTCGGACTTAACTCACCTTGAATTGCAATGACTTCTGTGGTTATGTTCGGAGTCGGATGCAGGACATCAACTGAGAGGAAAATAGAAACGGACTGATCGAAATTAACTGAGTATGGTTTCGCAGAATTGCCTTGAATGTCTAAATGAAGCGAGCTTGCTTTAATTTTCCTCATGATAATCTTCTCACTCACCCCCTGTATCATCCCCTGATTCACCAACTTCTTCGCCGGTTCATTCACTCCAATTTTTCCGATGTCGTATAAAAACTTCGTCCAGAAACGCACATACAACAAGTGACCGGTAGCGTGTTCTGCACCGCCGAGGTATAAATCAACATTGCCCCAGTAGTCTGCAATTTTTCTATCAACGAGTTCTTTGTCGTTGTGCGGATCCATGTAACGCAGGAAATACCAGGACGATCCTGCCCAACCGGGCATGGTGGTTGTCTCCAATGGATTTCCCTTGTACGACCAGTTTTTCGCACGTGCGAGTGGCGGTTCGCCTGATTCTGTAGGAAGAAATTTATCAATCTCCGGGAGGATCAATGGCAGATCGGATTCGTCCATTGTGTATGGAACCAAATCTGTCGGCTTCTCGATGGAGCCTGTGCCGAGCGTAGTCGAGGTGCTCGAACTGGCAGACTTATAATAAACAGGAATCGGTTCTCCCCAATAACGCTGTCTTCCAAACGCCGCATCACGCAAACGGAAATTCACTTTGCCTTTTCCTATTCCGCGTTTTTCAATTTCTTGAATCGCTTTGCGAACTGCATCTTTCACTTCGAGTCCGTTCAGGAAATCGGAGTTGATGCATTTGCCTTCTTTGGCATCGTAGGATTCTATCTGAACGTCCACACTTGACTTGGGCGACGAGTCATCCTGAGCGGAGCCGAAGGAAGACGGCGCGACAACCTGCAGTATTGGTAAATTAAAATGTTTTGCAAACGCATGATCCCGCGAATCATGAGCAGGAACAGCCATCACCGCACCGGTTCCGTATCCAGCGAGAACGTATTCTCCGATATACACCGGAACTTTTTCATTCGTGAACGGATGTACAACATACGCACCGGTAAACTGTCCAGAAACTTTTTTCTCCATCTGCCGCTCGCGTTCCGATTTGTTCTTCGCAACGTTCACGTATGCTTCTACTGAGGATTTGTATTCTGCAGTTGTGATTTTATGCACGAGTTCATGTTCTGGAGCAAGCGTTACGAACGTAACTCCGAATATCGTATCCGGTCTTGTCGTGAACACCTCAACATTGAACTTAGAACTTAGAACCTGGAACTGTATCGAGCTTCCTTCGGACTTCCCAATCCAGTTCCGCTGTGCTTCTTTGATAGAATCGCTCCACTCCAAATCATTCAGATCACTCAGCAAACGATCGGCATACGAAGTAATTCTCATACTCCACTGCGGCATACGTTTGCGCTCGACCGGATAACCTCCGCGTTCGGAAACTCCGTCTTTCACTTCGTCGTTGGCGAGAACAGTTCCTAATTGCGGACACCAATTCACCCAGGCTTCACCCATGTACGTGAGACGGAAATTCATCAGAATGTCTGATTTTTCTTTCTCCGAAAAATTCTTCCACTGTTCTGCGGTGAAAGGCTGCACGTTTTCTTCTACATCACCAGTAAGTGTGCGGTGATCGTCGCCTTTGAATCCTTCTGCATTAAAAACAGCAATGAGTGTGTCGATTGATTCCGCGCGATCTGTTTTGTGATTGTACCACGACTTGAACAACTGAATAAAAATCCACTGTGTCCACTTGTAATATTTCGGATCGCAGGTTTGCACTTCACGATCCCAATCAAATGAGAATCCGATTTTATCAAGCTGTTCGCGGTAACGCGCAATATTTTCTTTCGTGGTATCTGCAGGGTGACGTCCGGTCTGAATCGCATACTGTTCTGCTGGCAATCCGAATGCATCATAACCCATCGGGTGCAATACGTTGAAACCGCTAAGGCGTTTGTAACGCGCAACAATGTCAGATGCAATGTAACCGAGCGGGTGACCAACGTGAAGTCCCGCGCCGGATGGATACGGAAACATATCCAGCACGTAAAACTTCGGTTTGTCCGAAGAGTTTTCTGTGCGGTAGGTGTGATTATCCTTCCAGTACTTCTGCCACTGTGCTTCTATCTTGCGGAAATCGTATTCCATTGGTGTTTGCGATTAAGATCACGAATTTACGGATTTCGACCCCATAACGCTGCAAGCGCTTAACCCTTGCAGGGTTGAGGCCGTTTTCAAACGTTTACTCCCGACTAAATCGAAAATGATGTTGTAACTCGCGCGCGCATAACCCTGCAAGCGCTTAACCCTTGCAGGGTTGCACAATTGTCAACAACTCGTTTGATAACCCAATTTCCCCATCCGGCATCCCGCATCCCCTATTCCCTAATTTCGCAGTGAATGTCAGACTCCGCTCCTCGCCGCCGCTCATCTGGATCGAACCTCACGATCATCATCAGTATTTCACTGGTGCTTGTGATGCTGGGATTGCTCAGCGTTCTCTTGCTGAAAGCCGATCAATTGGCGCGCTATGTTTCTGAAAGCGTAAACATCACCGTTTTCCTTGGTGATGATGTGAAAGATGCAGAAGCATTTCAGAAGAAAACGATCGACATCAAACCGTGGCGACTGAGCTCTGTTCTTGTATCCAAAGAGGAAGCTGCGAAAAAACTCACCGAAGATCTCGGGGAAGATTTTATCAAGACACTTGGATACAATCCACTGCAAACTTCTGTTGAGATTTACCTGAAGGCAGAGTATGTAAACAACGACAGCATTGCGTGGATTGAACAGGAACTGCGTGAAGATTCACGTGTGAAAGACGTTGTGTACCAGAAAGACATGATTGGCGTGATGAACGAACGAATGGGTTCAATCAGTCTCGTGATTCTCATTTTCAGTGGCGCACTTCTCGTAGTTGCAATCGGACTTATCTTCAACACCATTCGTCTCGCGATTTATTCACAGCGCTTCCTGATCCGCACGATGAATCTCGTTGGTGCGACACAAGGATTCATTCGCCGTCCGTTTGTGTTCCGCGGAATACGCAACGGAATCATCGGAGCAATCATCGCCATCATCATCACCGTTGGAATTGTACTCGTGCTCGATCAGAATTTCCGCGATCTCAAGCTGATTGCAGTAGCGGATGTAGAAACCCTCGGAATCCTGTGCGGAATTCAGATTTTGCTGGGCATTCTTATCGCATGGGTGAGTGCGTCGTTGGCGGTGAGGAAGTTTCTGCGCCAGTCAACGGATGCCTTATACACGAGCTAGAAAGCCTGCGGCGCTTACCACATAGAATAGCTCTTATACGTTGTTTTCTAAGGCGCGGCAAACCGCTTGCCACATAGTTCACATAGAGACCATACTTCCAGCGAGTCCGTAGTTGAACAGCGAACGTCCCTATATGATCTATGTGGGGGTTTCGCTTTTCGCGAAACCACTTTAGCAAACAATGGACTTTAAATTTTCCTATGTGGTGAGCGCCGCAGGCAACCACAGGTTAGGTTTACGTTTCTTAACGAGCCCATTATAGGAAAACCACTATCTTCGCCCCATGGCTAAGAAAATCGTTGCCCCAAAGGCTGGAGCCCGCAAAGCAAGTGTAACCGACGATCGTCGCGAAACAGCGCCTAACACGCTGGCATTCAGCAAGGAAAACTATTATATCATCCTGGGCGGAATCGGCCTTTTGGTGATTGGCTACCTCCTGATGATTGGTGGTGGATCTGATGATCCGAAGGTCTTTAACCCGGAAATTTTCAGCGACCGACGTGTTACGTATGCTCCTATTACGCTTCTGCTTGGATTCGGTGTGGTGCTTTACGGCATCATGAAAACACCAAAGAAGCCTGCTGAGACTCCTACTCAGAATTCGTAATTTTCGATTCCTCCTGCTTGTCTTCTTCGACTACGCTCAGAATGACAAGTCACACTCATCAAGTTCGGTTGTCAAACTGAGCACTTCGACTGCGCTCAGCATGAACTCCGCCAAACGTTGACAAATGGAACTCGCTCACGCAATCTTACTGGCAATCATCGAAGGGCTCACGGAATTTCTTCCGGTTTCTTCAACCGGTCACATGATCATCACTTCTTCCGGATTAGGAATTGCTGATCTGCCTTTCACAAAAACATTCACGGTTGCCATTCAGCTCGGAGCAATTCTCGCTGTAGTTGCGCTGTACTGGAAAAAATTCATCGACTTCCGCAATCCGAAATTTTATGTGAAGCTTGGAATCGCAGTAGTACCTGCGCTCATCATCGGAAAATTATTGGACGATCATATCGATGCGGCACTCGGCAATCCGGTTTTCATCGCGTGCTCACTCATTGGTGGTGGAATCATTTTGCTCTTCGTCGACAAATGGTTTCGCAATCCTGTTGTGACAGAAGAAAAAGAAATTTCTTACCTGCGTGCATTCATGATTGGTTGCTGGCAATGTCTCGCTGTAATTCTTCCGGGATTGAGTCGCAGCGGTGCAACTATCATTGGCGGAATGCAGCAGAAACTCACCCGCGATCTCGCAGCAGAATTTTCTTTTTTCCTCGCTGTTCCAACCATGCTTGCTGCAACAGGTTACAAATTGCTCAAGCACGTAAAAGACAACGGCATGTTTTCCGGTGATGAAATGGTAACACTTGCCATCGGAAATGTTGTTGCATTTCTCGTTGCGCTTGCCGCGATCAAAGTCTTCATCGGCATGGTGAAGAAATACGGTTTCCGCATCTGGGGCGTGTATCGCATCGTTGTCGGAATTGTCGTGCTCCTGATTTTCTATCTGGAAATTTTCACGCTCCACGTCAATTGAAAACTTTCGATTTCATTGCAGGAGAAGTTCTGCTCATCGACAAACCACTCACGTGGACGAGTTTCGATGCGGTGAATAAAATCCGCGGTATGCTCAAGCATAAACTTGGCGTAAGACTGAAAGTTGGTCACGCCGGAACACTTGATCCGCTTGCATCCGGATTGCTCATCATTTGCACCGGAAAACAAACGAAGAACATCGATTCATACCAGGCGCAGGAGAAAGAATACACCGGAACGTTCGTGGTTGGAGGAACAACTCCTTGCTTCGATCTTGAGAAAGAAGTAGATCAGTATTTTTCCGTGAATCACATCCGCAAAGAAGCCGTTGATGAAGCCGTGAAAAAATTAACCGGCGATATTGACCAGGTTCCGCCGATATTCTCCGCAATTCAGGTCGAAGGCAAACGTTCTTACGATGAAGCGCGAAAAGGAAACGCGGTTGAGCTTCCTCCACGCAGAATTACGATTCGTGAATTTGAGATTACTGCGTTCCGTCATGCGCCCAACGAGAAGCATCCGGAAGGTCAAGTCATGGAGTTCGACTTCCGCGTTGTGTGCAGCAAGGGAACGTACATCCGCTCACTCGCCCGCGATTTCGGTCTTGCCTTAGGATCAGGAGCGTATCTTTCTAAGTTGGTCAGAACCAGAATCGGAAACTTCAAACTCGAAGACGCTCTGACCATCGAGGCTCTGAAAATTAACCACATAGACAAATAAAAGCCCGTTGTTTGCTAAGGGATTCGCAGGCGAATCAACATAGTGCACAGAGGGACGTACGAATCCGAGAAATATTAATAGTCTTTCACGTCCCTATGCGTCCTATTGTGGGAAGCGGCTTGCCGCGCCTTTAGCAAACATCGAAGGTCAATTAACTATGTGGTAAAAGAAAAGCCATAATATCCTTGACAAGGGGGTATCGGCGATAGTACATTTGCGCGCATCCCGACGGAAGGGTTCCTTGGCAGGCTTCCCTCGTACGGGCTCTCAAAATTATCGGACGTCCCCGTAAGGACGCACACGTATGAAATTATCTCAATTCAAGTTTAATCTGCCGCGCGATCTCGTGGCTGATTATCCTTCCAAGAACCGCGATGAGTCGCGCATGATGGTCCTGCACCGCAAGACCGGAAAGATCGAACACAAAGTTTTCAAAGACATCATCAACTACTTCGACGACGGAGATGTGATGATGCTGAACGATACAAAAGTTTTTCCTGCGCGTTTGTATGGCAACAAGGAAAAAACCGGAGCAAAAATTGAAGTTTTCCTTTTGCGCGAACTGAACCGCGACAGCCGTCTTTGGGATGTGCTCGTTGATCCTGCACGTAAGATCCGTATCGGTAACAAACTTTATTTCGGCGAAGACGATTCGTTGGTAGCAGAAGTAATCGACAACACAACATCACGTGGACGTACATTGCGCTTCCTGTTCGATGGTCCTTTCGAAGAATTCAAAGCGACAATCGAATCACTCGGAAACTGTCCGATCCCGAAATATATCCGTCGCCCGTTACAACCGGAAGACACAGAGCGCTATCAGACTGTTTACGCAAAAGTTGAAGGCGCAGTTGCTGCACCAACAGCAGGATTGCACTACAGTCGCGAGCTACTCAAGCGTCTCGAGTTAAAAGGAATCGATTTCGCAACACTTACACTTCACGTTGGATTGGGATCTTTCCGTCCGGTAGAAGTAGAAGATCTCACGAAGCACAAAATGGAATCCGAGCAATTGGAAATTCCACAGTCGTGTGCTGATATCGTGAACAAAGCGAAACGCGCTAAGAAACGTATCTGCGCGGTAGGGACAACTTGCATGCGCGCTTCTGAAACTTCGGTTTCTACAGAAGGAATGCTGAAGCCGTTCTCTGGATGGACAAACAAGTTTCTGTTCCCGCCACATGATTTTGCAATTGCAAACGCGATGGTTACGAACTTCCACGCTCCTGAATCTACACTTCTCATGATGGTAACTGCTTTCGGCGGATACGATAATGTGATGAAGGCGTATAAGGAAGCTGTGAAAGAGAAGTACCGTTTCTTGAGCTACGGTGACGCGATGTTGATCGTTTAGTCATCCTTCGACTACGCTCAGTATGACAATCGGCAATAAGAAGCCTCGGATTTTCCGGGGCTTTTCTTTTGAGACACAATTAACAGGTGTTGAAATTTCATCGGCGTCCCAACTGTGAACGGAGAACAGGGAACGGGGAACTTTACTACTTTCGGCAGGTGAAACAATACGCCATCATCGTAGCAGCAGGAAAAGGCTCGCGCATGCAATTGCCGACACCGAAACAATTCATCAAGCTCGATGGAAAACCGGTCTTGCTCCACAGCATTCACGCATTCGCGGCATACAATCCGGAGATCAATATCATTCTTGTGCTTCCCCATGATCAATTCGGGACGTGGGAGAAAATTGTTGTGGAATACGATGTGAAAATTCCGGTGCAGATTACTGCCGGTGGAGAAACGCGTTTTGAATCGGTGAAGAATGGATTGGCTCTTATCACCGATGAAGACGCGCTCGTGGGTATTCACGATTCCGTTCGTCCGCTCGTTTCACAGAAAACAATTTCAGGTGCATTCAAATCTGCAGAGCGATACGGTAGCGGAATTCCTGCTGTGCCGCTGAATGATTCCATTCGTCAGATTGAATCCAAACAATCTGTTTCAGTTGATCGTTCGAAATTTTGTCTCGTACAAACTCCGCAATGTTTCCAGCTTTCCATGCTCACGAAAGCGTACAAGCAGGATTATCGCTACCAGTTCACAGATGATGCTTCAGTTGTTGAAGCCGACGGAAACGAAGTTCATCTCGTTGACGGAAACGTGAATAACTTCAAGCTCACGACGAGAATTGATTTGATTGTGGCAGAAGCGTTGTTGAAAGACACGACGGGGGATATGAGTGGTGGAACTCACCCTTAAAACAATGTGCCTATATGCCAATGTGCCTATATGCCGATTGTGTTAGTTGTTAACTGCTGAAAGTGAGAAAATTTCTGGTCGCAATTATTCAATTGATTAATTCAATTGGCACACCGGCATATCGGCACATCACACTCGTTTTGATCGTGCCGTAGTCGTGATGTCTAGAGGCCAAACTCCTTCAAGCAACACCACTCCCGGTTTCTTCCCGCGTTCAAAGCTTCCCAGCTCCTCCATCTTCAACGCTTCCGCCCCATTCTTCGTCGCCCACGTGAGCAATTCCGCAACAGGAATCTCCGGAAAGTTTTTGTGCAGCACTTTCAGTTCATCGAGAACAGAAAGCGTATAGTTCGATGCGAGACTATCTGTCCCGACAACGATGCGACAATTATTCTTGCGCATCATCATTACATTCGGCAGTGTTTTCTCGATGTAGAGATTTGCATTCGGACACAAACACCAGTAAAGATGTTCGTGCTGCGTGTGCGCCCATTGAATATCTTCTTCATTCGTGAAAGTATTGTGCACCAGCAACAGGTTGAATGTCCCGAGAAGATTCGGCAATGTCGCGTGAATTGAATTCTTCCCGGAAGGTTTGTACCAGGAAATATCTATGCCGAACATTTTGAATATTTCCAGTACATCACCGGTTCCGCGTTCGGTAAATTCGCTTTCTGCTTTGCTTTCCTGGTTGTGAATAGTCACAATGCTGCCGGCGATTTCTTCTTCGCGCTCAATGAGTCGCAACAATTCGGGGGAAACAGAATACGGTGCGTGCGGAGAAAGTGACTTTTCCTGCGGTGCGAGCATTTTCAATTTTATTCCTTCTTCGAAAACACGCTGCGATGCAATTGGATTTATTCCGAGCAGCTCTACAAATGTGTGATACGCAATTTTCGAATCGACTTTCGCCGCGAAGGAATGCGTGAAGTTGGAGATGTCGCCTACTGCTTGAATTCCATTCGCGTACATCACCGCATCAGCAATTACGCAGAATTCTGTAATCTGCTCCGGAGAAATATAGTTGCGCTGCGGAATCAATTCAGTCGCAAACTTCGCAAAGCCTTTTCCGGAATTTACTTTGCCCAACATGTGCGAAAGCTCGAGGTGACAATGTGCGTTCACAAAACCCGGGCAAAGTGTTCCGCTGAAATTTTCTGCCGTTTGCAATTGCGCTTCATCAGGTACGGGAATAAAATCCTCTACAGAGCCATCATCATTCAGCACAAGCAATGCATTCTGAAAAAATGCTTCTCCGTTAAATATGTAATCGGCTGTGAGCAAACGCATCCTATAAAATTACGGTTTTCGGAGGAGCGAAGCGATAGCAGCCATGTCCTAACACGAGATCGTGGCTGTGTCGGGATTGGGATCCCGACACCACCTGATCGAGTCCGTGTTGGGCCGTGGCTCGACCGTTCCACGCTTCCACGAAAAATTTTTAGTATTTTGATCACATCGTGAAGAAGATGATGAATGCTCCCGTAATAGGTCGGATCAGTCGCAAGCTGGTTAGCGGCGAGGTACGTGGTTTTCTGCTCATGATGCTGGGCGTGCTCGCGGCTGCATTCGGACTCAAAGGCTTCGTGTTGCCGAATGAGTATCTCGATGGAGGCGTTACCGGAATTTCCCTGCTCGTTAGCAAAATTACAGGGTGGTCGCTTCCGATTCTCATTGTTGTCATCAACCTGCCTTTCATTCTTCTTGCGGTGAAGCAATTCAACCTGGGCTTCGCGTTAAAAACGTTCGGAGCCATCTGTCTGCTCGCTTTAGCTATCGCATTCATTCCAATCGACGTCGTAACACATGACAAACTGCTGGTTGCGGTCTTCGGCGGATTCTTTCTCGGATTAGGAATCGGTTTGTGTATTCGAGGCGGATGTGTGATTGACGGAACAGAAGTCCTCGCAGTGTTCACCGGCAGAAAAAGTGGTCTTAGCATAGGCGATGTAATTCTGATTATGAACGTTGTCATTTTCGGATTCGCTGCCTTTAAATACGGATGGGAAGTAGCGTTATATTCTATGTTGATCTACTTCTCTGCGTCGAAAACCATTGACTTTGTTGTTCATGGAATCGAAGAACACACCGGCGTTACAATCGTATCAGCTAAGAGTGATGAAATACGAGAAATGATCATCGACAAAATGGGTCGTGGCGTTACCATCTTCGTCGGAAAAGGTGGTTATGGAAAACACGGCAAACGCGGTGAGATCGATGTTGTCTACACTGTAATAACGCGACTGGAAATTTCCCGTCTCAAGTCAGAAATCGAACAGATTGATGAGCAGGCTTTCATTATTTACCAAAGTATCAATGATACGAGTGGCGGGATGGTGAAGAAGCGTCCCCTGCAGTAGCACTGCGTAAGTGATATGCCAATGTGCCAATATGCAATGGTGATTGGTGTTAGCCGCTAACAAACGCTGAATTTGCACATCTGCACATTTGCACATCGACCGGAGTGTTGTTTTTGTATCTTCGACTACCTAAAACCTACTCTATGAAAAAACTCTTACTCTCAGCATCGCTGATTATTACCACCGTTTCATTCGCACAAACTGCTTTCTGGACTGAAAATTTCTTTACTGGATGCACACGCGGAACAGTTGCAAACGGATTCACTACCATTAACGGGCCCTGGTCTGAAACCAGTACCGGAACAA
>CAYUTR010000056.1:0-17631 GCA_964447465.1 uncultured Chryseobacterium sp. | reverse complement strand
CGGCATATCGGAAATCGGCATATCGGCACATTGATCGCTTTAGCGATCGCTCCGCGCCGCGTGGGTATTTATTTAGAAAACAACGGGCTCCGTTTCGCCGTGTCGCCGTGGTAAGCCCGCGGCAGGCGTCGGAATCTGGTTAGAGGTACTGATTCGCCAGATTCGCCAACTCACTCCGCTCACCTTTCTCCAGCGTAATATGCGCGTACAGATCTTTCCCTTTCAGTCGATCGATCATGTAAGAAAGTCCGTTCGACTGTGCATCGAGATAAGGCGTGTCGATCTGGAAAATATCTCCCGTGAAAACGATTTTCGAATTTTCTCCTGCACGACTGATGATAGTCTTCACTTCGTGCGGTGTGAGATTCTGCGCTTCGTCAACAATGAAAAAGACATTGGATAAGCTTCGTCCGCGTATATACGCAAGCGGACAAACAACCAACTTTTCATTCTCAACCATTTCGTTTATCTGTTTGAACTCACGATCCTTCTCGCTAAACTGACTCTTGATATATTTCAGGTTGTCCCACAACGGTTCCATGTAAGGATTGAGTTTCGACTTGATATCTCCCGGGAGATAACCAATGTCTTTGTTGCTCAATGGAACAATAGGTCGTGCAAGATAGATCTGGTGATAGTTTCTTCTTTGTTCAAGCGCACCTGCCAATGACAAAAGCGTTTTTCCTGTTCCTGCTACACCTTGAATTGTTACCAGTCGTATCTCGGGACGAAGAATTGCATCGAGTGCAAAACTCTGTTCAGCATTGCGCGGCGTAATGTGAAATGCAGTTTCCTTTTTGATACGCTCCAGCTGTCCGCTCGTTGCATTGTAATGTCCGAGTACAGATTTCTGTCCGTTCTTCAGAATGTAATAGTGATTCGCAACCTGTGCTTTTTTCTTCATCGCAGCCGGCATCGCTGTCGATTCCTTCTCATACATCTCACTGATGCCTGCAAGTGGAAATTTTTCCTCTGTAGTAATTCCGGTATAGAGCTCATTCGGATTTTCAACCTTTCCGGTTTCGTAATCTTCCGCATTCAGGTTAAGCGATTTCGCTTTGATGCGGAGATTGATGTCCTTGGTAACAAGCACAACTTTTTTGTTGCGATTTGTCTCCGCAAGATGCAGCGCACAATTCAGGATGCGATGATCCGCTTTGCGTTCACCAAAAACGCGCTCCGCATCAACACTCGCATTCTGGTTCATCTCGATCTTGAACATACCATGGCCTTTACCATTGATGTTCACCCAGTCTTTGAGCGTGTTCCTTCCGGAAATCTTATCGATGTATCGCGTGAATTCTCTTGCGGCGAAGTTTTTACTGTCATGGCCTTTCTTGAAGTTGTCAAGTTCTTCCAGGACAGTGATCGGAACGACTACATCATGCTCTTTGAAACTTTTAATTGCATTGTGATCGTAAATAATTACAGACGTGTCTAGCACGAAAATTTTTTTCTCCTTCGCCATAAGTTTCGCCATAAGTATAAGAGCGTATTGTTCGCTAGCTAAACTAAAGGATAGGCAACCCGCATTTTTTCATCCCCGCTTTAAGTAATGAACACACCCCTGTTATATCCTGTACATCGTGGAACATAGCCCCAGACCCGTCTATTAAATCCCATGGTTTGCCGAAACAACTTGATTTTTAGCCAACTAAATCGTATTATTGGGTAAGAGGAAGGTGGCGATTTCAGGTCTTTTGCGCAGGAATTGATTTTCCGTTGATCAATATTAACGGGCTTGTGCAATTTGACCCCAATGGCTCCCTATTCTTTAACACACGCACACCGAACTGACCACTCATGAAAAATTTTACATCTCTCCCGCTCAAGGTAATTGCTTTGCTTGCAATTTCCTGTACATCACTTGTAGCTCAGGACTGGCGCGAACCGCTGGCTGATCCGTATGTGAGTTTCTACGATGTGCAAGCCGACTTTTACCAGGATTGGGGCGCAAAAGAAGCACAGAATAATCAGCATCGCCAGGATGTAGCGGAAGCTGCTGATAAGTTTGCGGGCAACCGCAATGCGCTCACTCCCGCTCCGTCCATGAAAGGCGGATACAAGCAATTCAAACGTTGGGAATGGTTCATGGAACCTCGCGTGTTTCCTAGTGGCGATATGACACTTGTCTCCCAGACTTACGAACGTTTTACCGAATACGTGCAGACCAACGCAGATGCGCAATGGCAGTTTGAACGCAGTCTTCCCGGTGGTGCGAACCGCGTAGGTGGTCCCCCAAATCAGGCACTTTCCAGCACGTGGACTTTTTCCGGACCAACCGGTGCGCCAAGCGGTGCGGGTGCAGGTCGTATCAACTTCATACGGTTCGATCCAACCAACAGTAACACAATCTGGGCTGGCGCACCTGCAGGTGGATTATGGAAATCTACCAATAGCGGAGGAACCTGGACAACCAACACGGATTATCTTACAGTTATTGGCACGACCGATGTTGCCATTGATCCGCTCAATACACAAAACATGTATCTCGCCACCGGTGATGGCGATGCTGGTGATACTTATTCAATTGGCGTACTCAAATCTACTGACGGTGGTGTAACGTGGAATACAACAGGACTTACGTGGACTGTCAATCAAGGTCGCACAATCAGCAGGCTCTTGATTCATCCGACAAACCCGCAGATTGTTATGGCGTTTACCAGCAATGGTATTTACAGAACTACCAACGGAGGAACTAGCTGGACGCAGGTGCAGAACACCAGTGCATTCAAAGATGCCGAATATAAACCTGGCGATCCAACTACAGTTTACGCTTCAGGAACACGGTTCTGGAGATCAACCGACAGCGGTGTTACCTGGACAAATACAGCAACTGGTTTACCTGCGAATACGGCTGTTGATCGTTTCGCGATTGCAGTTACCCAGGATCCTGCAGGAACTGCTTACGTGTACATACTTGCCGGTAGCGCTGCAAATGATGGCTTCTACGGTTTATACCGCTCAACGGATAGTGGAGCAACATTCACTACACGCTCAACAACTCCAAACGTTCTTGGATGGGCTTCAGCAGGAAACGATACCGGCGGTCAAGGCTGGTATGATCTTGCAATTGCCGCTTCACCAACGAACCGCGATGTAATCCTCACCGGTGGTGTCAACATCTGGCGCTCTACCAATGGAGGAACCAACTGGACACTCAATGCACACTGGACTGGATCGGGAGCACCATACGCTCACGCTGATGTACACGACATTGTTTTTCTTCCTGGAAACGGAACAACTTATTTCTCCGGATGTGATGGCGGCGTTTTCAGAACCACAAACAGTGGCGGCGCCTGGACTGATCTCAGTTCCAACCTTTGCATTGCACAGATTTATCGAATCGGACAGTCTGCTTCAAACGCAAACTTATACATCACCGGTCACCAGGATAACGGAACCAATCTTAAGAATGGCGCTTCGTACACCGGAACAATGGGTGGAGACGGAATGGATTGCTTCATTGACCGCACAAACAATAATGTGATGTACGGTTCCCAATACAGCGGTTCACTAAACCGTTCTACCAATGGCGGGGCAAACTGGAACGGCATCAATACCGGCTTGACCGGGAATGCGCCATGGGTAACGGCATGGTACCAGGATCCAACAACAGCAAACACATTGTATTGCGGCCGCACGAATCTTTTCCGCTCAACAAATCAAGGAACGAACTGGGCGGCTGTTGCATCTGCTGTACCGGGCACGGGAACAATTGTTGATTTCAGAATTGCTCAATCGAACAACCAGATCATTTACGTTGTAAAATCAAACGCCGTTTACAAAACGATTAATGCTGGCGGCGCGTGGACTACCATCACCGGAACTCTTCCTGTAGGGAGTGCTGCAATATCACGCGTGGATGTGAAGCCAACCGATCCGAATACAGTCGTAGTTACGTTCTCTGGATATTCAACCGGCAACAAATGTTTCCGCTCAACGAACGGAGGAACAAGCTGGACAAACATTTCAACAGGACTTCCGAACCTTCCAGCCAATTGTGTGCGCTTCTCTCCGGGAATGACCAATGATGCGATGTATGTTGGTTGCGACGTTGGTGTGTATTACATGGATAATACATTCACCAGCTGGCAGCCGTATTTCACAGCGCTTCCGAATGTTCCGATTTTTGATATTGAAATTTACCAGCCAACAGGAAAGGTTCGCGCATCTTCATACGGCCGTGGTGTTTGGGAAGTAGATATCTACAATCCGGGAACACTTGCTCCAATTGCCGACTTCACGGCGAACTACACTACTGTATGTCCTGGATCGCCAGTGAATTTTACTGACATGTCTTCGTTTACTCCTACCACGTGGGCATGGACATTCCAAGGCGGAACTCCCGGAACTTCAACTGCGCAAAATCCTACAGGTATTACATGGTCTGCCCCCGGAACGTATAGTGTTTCGCTAGTAGCAACAAACGCCAACGGTACAGACACAGAAACAAAAACAACGTACATCACAGTTCTTCCTGCTACTGTTGCTCCTCCTCTTGTCGAAGGATTTGTATCTACAACATTCCTGCCGACAAACTGGACGGCTAACAACATCAACAACGATGGAATTTACTGGGATCGATCTGCAACTCTGGGTGTAGCTCCAACCGCGGGTAACAGCGCGCGCTTCGACAACTACAACCTCGATGCTGCAGGCGCACGCGATGAAATGTGGTGCCCAAGACAAACGCTTGCAACAATGGCAACCTGTTCATTGACGTTTGACGTTGCTTATGCACGTTATGACGCTACCTATACCGACACATTGGAAGTTATGGTTTCGTCAAACTGCGGCGTAACATGGACGCAGGTGTGGATCAAAGGCGGAACCACATTGGCCACTGCACCTGATCAGACAACGTTGTTCGCTCCAACTGCAGCACAATGGCGCAATGAAAATATCAGCCTCAACTCCTACTGTGGACAGGCAAGTGTTTTAGTCAAGTTTGTGAACCATGGACGTTACGGTAATTGCCTGTACGTTGATAACGTCAACATTGCCGGCACCGTCGCCGCTGCAATGCCGAACGGAGTATTCACTGCAAGTGCAACTTCCGTGTGCGCAGGAACTCCTGTGAGTTTCACAGATGCATCAAACAATAGTCCCACTTCATGGACGTGGACATTCCCAAGCGGAACTCCTGCATCAGCCACTACACAAAACGTAGCCAGCGTTGTGTGGAATACTGCAGGAACATATACCGTTACACACACCGCAACCAATGCGAGCGGAACCGGAACTACAACTCAAACTATTACGGTTCTCGCAACACCAACGGTAACCGCAACCGCATCTTCAACAACCATCTGTAATGGATCGAGCACGACGCTTACAGGAGCAGGGGCCACAACGTATGCATGGATGCCGGGATCGCTGAGCGGTTCACCGGTTACTGTTTCTCCAACCACAACAACAACGTATACAGTTACCGGTACTGCCGCCAATGGATGTACTTCCACCGGCACAAGATTAATTACTGTCAATACCACTCCTACTGTAACTGCCACAGCAGGAAGTCCAACCATCTGTTCGGGGAACAGCACATCGCTTACGGCCGGAGGTGGATCAACCTACACGTGGATGCCGGGATCATTAAGCGGCTCACCTGTTACAGTTACACCAGCGGGAACAACAACTTACACTGTAACGGGAACAGCGGCGAACGGATGTACCGATACGCAAACAGTTTTGGTAACAGTAAATCCAACGCCTACGGTTAATGCTACTGCAGGAAGTCCGACAATATGTACGGGCGGCACTTCATCGCTCACCGGATCAGGAGCATCAACGTATAACTGGATGCCGGGATCATTGAGTGGAACTACCGTTTCTGTTTCTCCTGCAACTACTACAACTTACACGGTAACAGGAACAGCAGCTAACGGATGTTCATCAACACAGACAGTGATGGTGACAGTAACTCCGTCTCCTACGGTTGGAGTTTCTGCAACGAGCTCAACTATTTGTTCAGGTAGTTCAACAACAATGACGGCATCGGGCGCAACAACATACACATGGATGCCAGGTTCGCTCAGCGGAACTTCCGTTGTCGTATCTCCGACAATAACAACCACGTATACGGTTACAGGGACAACCGGATGTACAGACACTGAAACAATAGTGATCACTGTGAATCCTTCTCCTACTGTAACTGCTGTTGCGGGAAGTCCTACGATCTGTTCAGGGAACTCCAGTTCACTTACCGGAACCGGAGCAGTAACTTATGATTGGATGCCTGGATCTTTAACAGGATCTCCTGTTTCAGTTTCTCCTGCTACAACCACAACGTATACAATGACAGGAACCGCAGCGAACGGATGTTCTACAACGCAGACGGTTCTTGTTACAGTGAATACTTCACCTACTGTAACTCCGACAGCAACGAACAGTTCGATCTGTACAGGTGGCAGCACAACACTTTCTGCTACCGGCGCGTCAACTTACCTCTGGATGCCGGGATCACTTTCGGGACCAAGCGTGTTAGTGACTCCTGCCGCAACAACCACGTACACTGTTACCGGCACAGCAGCAAATGGATGTACAAACGTGCAGACAATTACAATTACTGTCGGGTCACAACCTACAGTAACTGCATCTGCGTCGAGTAGTTACGTTTGTCTGGGCTCAAGTACTACGTTAACAGGAAGCGGAACAACATCCTACACATGGATGCCAGGAAGCTTAAGCGGAACGTCTGTTGTTGTTGCTCCTACTACCACTACTACCTACACCGTAACAGGATCTAATGGTCCGGGTTGTACCAATACTGCAACCATATTGATTACAGTAAATGCGATTCCGAATGTGACAGCATCGGGATCGCCCACTACAATTTGTGCAGGAAGTTCAACTACGCTCACAGGCAATGGTGGTGTGACTTACACCTGGATGCCGGGATCTCTTTCAGGTTCCCCGATCTCAGTTTCGCCAGGCGCAACAACTACGTATACTGTAACCGGAACAGATGCAAACGGATGCACCGACACCGGAACCCGACTCATTACAGTGAATGCTGCACCAACACTTACCGTAACGCCTGCTGCTCCATCAATTTGTCCGGGAGGAAGTGTAACATTGGTTGGAACAACAACTGCTAACCATACATACAGTTGGTCGCCTACGCTTGGTCTGTCTGCACCAACTTCGGCTACAACGGTTGCATCACCTGCTGTAACTACAACGTACGTCCTTACCAAAACCAGAACTTCTACGGGTTGTACTACAACAAGAACTGTTGTAGTAACAGTAAATCCTACTCCAACACTTACTGCAACTGCAGGAAGTCCAACAATCTGTGCGGGTGGAAGCACCACACTCACTGGCAGCGGAGCATCAACGTATGCTTGGCTGCCGGGATCGTTGTCTGGAACAACAGTTACGGTTTCTCCTGTTGTTACCACGACATATACAGTAACAGGAACAAGTGCGCAAGGTTGCACTGGTACAGAAACGGTAGTTGTTACAATCGGACCGCCGCCAACCACAACGGCTTCTTCCAGCGGTGACATTTGTGTCGGCGACAGTGCAACACTTACAGGCTCCGGTGCGGCAACTTACACATGGATGCCGGGAAGTTTGAGTGGAACAACTGTGAACGTTTCTCCGGGAAGTACAACTACTTACACGGTTACAGGTTCGAATGGTCCGGGATGTACAAGCACGGCAACGGTTGCAATAACCGTTAACTCTTTACCAACCGTAGTTGCTTCTCCTTCGAGTTCAACAACCTGTGCAGGAGATCTTATAACACTTACAGGCTCGGGTGCATCTACTTACAGCTGGATGCCGGGATCATTAAACGGATCTCCTGTAACAGACAGTCCAACATCTTCAGTAACATATACGGTTACGGGAACAGATGCGAACGGATGTTCAAGCAGCGGTACAGTTGCGATTGCAGTCAATTCATTGCCTATTGTTACTGTTACACTTCCAACAGATACGTTCTGTGCAATTGATGGACCAACTGCCCTTTCCGGCGGATCGCCTGCTGGCGGAACATTCTCCGGCCCTGGTGTAAGCTCCAATGCATTTGACGCTTCATCTGTGGGTTTAGGAACGTACAGTATAGTTTACACCTACACGGATGGAAACGGATGTTCTGATGTTGCTGCACAATCTGTTGTTGTGGATGTATGTAACTCAATTGTCGACACAAACAATGTTTCCCTGATAAGTGTTATGCCAAATCCGAGCAACGGAGAATTTGTTCTCTCGTTCTTCGTTCAGAAACAGGATAACTACGTGCTCGAAGTTCACAACGTACTGGGAGAAATCGTGTACACCGAAGAGCTTCTGAATTACTCGGGCGCATTCGCAACCAGGATTAATCTGAGCGAAGAGGGCCGTGGAGCTTATACAGTTCGCCTGCGATCTACAACGAGTGAAACAGTTATAAGAGTGCTTACCCAATAAGAGGGTTGATTTATTGATCACAGAAAAGGCCGGAATAATCCGGCCTTTTCAATTTGGTCGGATTTAAGTTAGGGCCCGTCTTTCAGAAGTCGAAACTGACCGCAATTGTTTGATTCCCAGAGACAAATTTGTTAAACTTGTTACACCTGAAATCAACACGACCAGCTTAAAAGCGTTGACCAGGGAACAAGCACACCATTTTTTTATACTCGTGATCATGACAAGATATCTCCTCGCACTTTTTTCATTGGCCCTAACTCTGTCGGCAACTGCACAGACATTAAGCAATGCCTACAATTCCGCAACGACAAAAGGAACTGCAGTTCCTGCACAACGTACGTGCGGCGTTATGGATCACGAAGCTTATCTGGAATCTCAGGATCCTAATCGTGCTGCACAAGTTCAGGCATATGAGCAACAGCTACAGGCGTGGATTGGTTCTCACCAGAACCAGGTAAATATCCAAGCCGCGATCAATATTCCTGTGGTGATTCACGTTATTTACAATAACGCCGCGCAAAACATCAGCAACGCACAGGCGATTTCACAAATCACCGTATTGAACCAGGATTTCACTGCAACAAATACCGATGTAGGATTGGCTCCTTCTGTATGGACAAGTTTAGTTGCGAACGTCGACGTAAACTTTTGTCTCGCGCAACAAGATCCTTCGGGAAATCCAACAACAGGAATCAATCGGGTTTCAACTGCAACCACTTCATTCTCCACTAACGATAACGTAAAATTCACTGCAACGGGTGGCGCCAATGCGTGGGATCCTTCGCGCTATTTCAATATCTGGTGTTGCAATCTTGGTGGTGGTGTATTGGGCTACGCGGAATTTCCGACGGGCACGTTGAGCCAAACGTATGGCGTTGTTATGGGTTACACGTGTTTTGGAAATACCGGAACAGCTCAGGCTCCATACAATCTTGGAAGAACTGCAACTCACGAAATAGGACACTGCTTCAACCTTCGTCACATCTGGGGAGATGACGGCAATGCTTGTACAGGATCAGATCTTGTTACTGACACTCCGAATCAGGCGAATGAAAATTATGGTTGCCCGACTTTCCCGAATGTAAGTTGTTCGAACGGCCCCAATGGCGACATGCATATGAACTACATGGACTACACCAATGATGCGTGCATGTACATGTTTACCAATGGACAAAAAACAAGAATGCTTGCGGTGGTTAACAATGCACCGTACAATACGCTCCAAACATCAACTGCGTGTATACCTCCTGCGAATGCTCCACCTACTGCATTGTTCGCTACTACTACTCCTGCAGTTTGTCCGGGAACACCAATCACGTTTACCAATCAGTCATCCGCAAATTCAACATCGTGGGCGTGGACATTCCCAAGCGGCACTCCGGCATCTTCAACATTGCAGAATCCACCAACGGTAACATGGGCAACTCCCGGAACTTATACTGTTACGTTGGTTGCTACGAACGTGAACGGAAACAGCACCTACACCATGGCGATTACAATTCTTGGTGTAGTTAATCCACCACTTGTTGAGGGATTTGAAGCAGCAACTTTTGCTCCGACCAACTGGACGTTGTTTGATGCAGGTGCCAATGGCGCAAACTGGATCCGCTACAACGCCGGCCGCAATAGCTCTTATAGTGCGAAGTTTGATAACTACAACATTAATGTGGGCGGTCTCCGCGATGATTTGCGAACACCACGAATGAACTTCTCGGCTGCATCCACAGTATCATTAACGTTTGATGTCGCCTATAGGCAATACAGTACGAATGCGAATGAGCAGGATACGCTTCAGGTGCTCTATTCCACCAATTGCGGAGCAACATGGACGCAGGTGTTCATCAAGGGAAGTTCAACACTCTCAACAGTTGCCGGTACACAGACAACAGCCTTCACGCCAACAAATACACAGTGGCGCAATGAACCGGTTAGCCTGAATGCTGTAGCCGGACAAGGTGGTGTGATGATTGCGTTCAGGAATCGTGGACATTATGGAAATAACATTTACGTCGATAACGTCAATATCACCACAACAACATCCGCATTGCCAAGTGCTACATTCACAGCGAGTGCTACAAGTGTTTGTCGCGGAACTGCAGTAAGCTTCACGGACAATTCTACCAACAGTCCTACATCATGGACATGGACTTTCCCAAGCGGAACACCGGCATCAGCTACAACACAAAACGTTGCAAGCGTTGTTTGGAATACTGCCGGAACGTACACTGTAACGCACACTGCGACCAACGCAAGCGGTACCGGTACAACAACACAAACCATTACTGTGTTAGCAACACCAACGGTTACCGCAACTGCTTCTTCGAATACAATCTGTAGCGGCAGCACGGTAACGCTTACTGGTGCTGGTGCAACTACCTATGCATGGATGCCAGGATCGCTCAGCGGATCGCCCGTCACAGTTACTCCTGCAGGAACCACAACTTACACGGTAACAGGAACCGGAGCGAATGGATGTACGTCAACGGGAACAAGAACCATTACGGTAAATCCTTCACCAACAGTAACAGCGAGTGCCGGTACAACTACAATCTGTAGTGGCAATTCTACTACACTTACAGGCGGTGGTGCATCAACGTATAATTGGAATCCGGGCAACCTCAATGGAGGAACAGTAACCGTGTCGCCAACAGTAACTACAACATACACAGCAACAGGAACCGCAGCTAATGGGTGCACAGGAACGCAGACGGTAATGATCACAGTAAACACAACGCCTACTGTTACCACTACAACTTCGACCACTACAATTTGCGCTGGAAGTTCTGTAACAATTACTGCCAACGGTGCTACGTCATACACATGGATGCCGGGATCATTGAGCGGATCGCCTGTGACTGTTTCTCCAACGGTAACAACTACCTACACAATTACCGGAACCAATGGAGGTTGTTCAGGTACTGCGACCCGTGTGATTACAGTGAACCCTGCACCAACACTCACTGTTACTCCAACTGCGACAACTATTTGCGTTGGAGGAACAACGTCTCTGTCAGCATCAACAACTGCGAATCACACGTATAGCTGGTCGCCAACAGTTGGACTTTCTGCACCTACAGCGGCAACAACCAATGCTTCGCCTGTTGTGACAACAACTTACGTGATAACGAAAACAAGAACTTCTACTGGTTGTACAACAACAAGAACAGTAGTGGTGACTGTAAATCCTTCTCCAACAGTTGTTGCAACTGCAGGAAGTCCTACGGTTTGTGCTGGCGGAAGTACCACACTAACAGGTAGCGGCGCATCAACATATGCGTGGATGCCGGGATCATTGTCGGGAACTACGGTGAACGTTACTCCTGCTTCTACAACTACGTACACAGTAACAGGAACAAGTGCGCAAGGTTGCACCAGCACGCAAACTGTACTGGTAACAGTGGGACCTCCACCAACGGTAGTTGCTTCCTCATCCAGCAGTTCAATTTGCACGGGAGGAAATACAACACTCAACGCATCGGGAGCCTCAACATACACATGGATGCCGGGAAGCTTAAGCGGTTCTTCAGTCGCGGTTTCTCCAACGAGCAACACGACGTATACTGTCACCGGTTCAAATGGCGCTGGATGTTCTAACACTGCAACAGTGGCCATCACAGTGAACGCTTTACCTACGGTTACTTCTTCCGCTTCAAGCGCAACTACATGTTCTGGTGATCCTGTTACATTAACAGGTAACGGCGCATCGACTTACGCGTGGATGCCGGGAAGCTTAAGCGGTGCTTCTGTAATTGACGCGCCGACTGCGAGTACGACATACACTGTAACAGGAACAGATGTCAATGGATGTTCAAATACATCTACAGTTTCTGTAACCGTAAATTCTCTGCCAACAGTTTCTGCATCGTCATCGTCGAACACAATTTGTATAGGCGATGCAGTAACTCTTACCGGAACCGGCGCAACAACATTCAACTGGATGCCGGGATCGCTCAGTGGTTCAAGTGTTATTGATTCACCTGTGAGTTCAGTGACGTATACCGTTACCGGCACAGATGCAAACGGATGTTCGAACACTTCTAATGTGAGCGTTACTGTGAATGCATTACCAACAGTTACTGCGTCATCGTCGTCGTCTGTGACTTGTGCGGGCGGACAAATTACGCTCACAGGTAACGGTGCTTCAACCTATAACTGGATGCCGGGATCACTTAGCGGAGCAACAGTAAATGATATTCCTTCATCAAGCACAACGTATACAGTAACAGGCACAGATGCAAACGGATGTTCGAATACGTCCACAGTTAGTGTTACTGTAAATGCAGGCCCTGTCGTGAGTGTCACACTTGCTACAGATACATTCTGCGACATCGATGGACCTACAGCTCTGGCTGGCGGTTCTCCAGCTGGCGGTAACTACAGCGGACCTGGTGTAAGCGCGAATACATTTGACGCTTCATCGCTTGGTGCAGGAACATATACTGTGACGTACACATTCACAGACGTTAATGGTTGTTCTGATTCTGCTGCGCAATCTGTTGTTGTTGATGTCTGCAGCGGGATTACTTCTCCGGATGAAGCAACTCCAATTACAGTTGTTCCAAATCCGAGCAATGGAAACTTCACGTTGAGTTTTGCAAGTACAGCAAGCGCCGATTATGTTCTTGAAATTCACAATTCCCTTGGACAGATTGTGTACACTGAACAACT
The DNA here is from genome assembly GCA_964447465.1 of uncultured Chryseobacterium sp. Lineage (GTDB taxonomy): Bacteria > Bacteroidota > Bacteroidia > Palsa-965 > Palsa-965. The sequence goes on along the minus strand of CAYUTR010000056.1, from coordinate 4,542 downwards.
TAATGGCTTCTCCGGACAATACCGGAAAGACATTACGCTGGAGGAATTCGGCACCGGAATGTACACGATACGTCTGCGTACTGTCGACTCAGAGTCAGTAATCCGCATTATCACCCAGTAAATCTTCCCGATTCTCGCAGAAAAACCTCCACTTAGAGGTTTTTCTGCTTTTTATGCGGTCTTTCCATTGGTTCTGGCGACCTTTGCAGGGCCTGTCCTGAGCCTGTCGAAGGACTCAATTACACCAATGAAATCCAATAACATGTTGTCCCGAATTATCGTTGCGATCGGCCTTGCTCTGTCCGTTCCTTTTTTCGCATCTGCGCAGGAAGAAAACAGTAACTGGCTGGAAGTATGGAGAAATCCAGCTTCGAACTATTTCACAATTAAACAACACTTCGACTCTGCGTTCGCAGATGTAGAAGTAGAAATGCGCGCACAACGCGGACAGTCGGGCACACTGGAATCGGAACGTGAAGAGGGCGCGAAAGACGGAACATTCCGCTTGTTCAAGCGCTGGGAATGGTATTACGCACCGCGCGTTGGCGCAACAGGCGATCTTACAATGCCGGCGTATTCATACATCAACTTCTTTGCGTACCTGGAACAGAATCCTGCTGCGAAACAAATGCGCAATGCTTCTATTGCACGTGAGCTGAGCACAACAAACTGGACATTTGTCGGTCCAACAGGTGCACCGCAAAACGGTGGCGCCGGACGATTGAATTTTGTACGCTTCGATCCAACGAACAATAACATCATTTACGTTGGAGCTCCTGCTGGTGGCTTGTGGAAATCAACAAACGCTGGTGTATCGTGGACGTGCCTTACCGATTATCTTCCGATCATCGGCTGTTCCGATCTTGGTATTGATCCGAACAACACACAGATCCTTTATCTCGGAACAGGTGATAACGACGGAGGCGACATGCCATCTCTTGGTGTTTTGAAAAGTCTCGACGGCGGTGTAACATGGAACAGCACCGGAATGAATTTCAATATTATTCAGTCAAGAAAAATCGCGCGAATTATTATTGATCCATCGAATTCAAATGTGGTATACGTCGGAACTTCTGCCGGCATTTATAAAACATACGATGCTGGCGTGAACTGGTCGCAGGTTACAGGTTCCGGAGTACAGGACATGGAAATGAAGCCGGATGATCCGCAAACACTTTATGCGTGCCGTACTACATTCATCAAAACAACCAATGGCGGCGCAACGTGGACAACAGTTACAACCGGATTGCCTCCATCAAACAACGTTTCACGTCTTGCAATAGCTGTTACAAAAGCTGATGCGAATTACGTTTACGTTGTAGCTGGACAATCGGGCTCACAAGGATTCGAAGGAGTTTATTGCTCTACAAATGCAGGACAATCTTTTACTCCACGCTCAAGCTCTCCAAACCTTCTTGGTTGGGATGCAAGTGGTGGAGATTCCGACGGACAGGCGTGGTATACACTTTCCATTCAGGCCGCGCCTTATGATAAAGATGTGGTGATTGTTGGAGGTGTAAACATCTGGCGTTCGGACGACGGGGGATTTACGTGGAACCTCAACGCACATTGGTACGGCGGAGGTGGCGCGCCGTATGTCCATGCAGACATTCACGCGATCGAATTTTTACCTGGCGCAACCAGTACGTATTTCATTGGATGTGATGGCGGAATTTTTTCGACTGACGACGACGGCGGATCTTACACAGACCTAAGCAGCAATCTCTGCATTGCTCAGATTTACGAAATGGGTCAGTCCACAACCGATCCATCAACAATCATCACAGGTCACCAGGACAACGGAACTAACTTCAAGGATCCTTCTTCTGAAAGTGAAATTCTGGGTGGCGACGGAATGGATTGTTTTATTGATCGTGCGAGCGACAATAATCTTTTCGCTTCCATTTATTACGGCGATTATTACAAATCAACGGACGGCGGAAATAACTTTTCCGGTTGCACCAGCGGACTCAACGGAAATGCTGGATGGGTTGCTCCGTGGAAACAAGATCCGAACAATACCAACATTGTTTATTGCGGATATGACCAGGTTTTCCGTTCTGTGAACGCCGCAAATACGTGGACACAGCTTGGAACAATTTCGAATTCTTCTTCGCTTACAGAAATTGAAATCGCCCCAAGCAACACGAATTACATTTATGCCACCATTGGTGCTACCATGTGGCGCACTATGAATTCCGGTGGCTTGTGGACGAACATCACAGGCAGTATCAATACAAGTGGTACAGGCATTCTCGGAATCACCGTAAGTCCATATGACGAAAATATGGTTTGGGTCTGCATGGGTGGATACCAGAACAACATCAAAGTATTTTTCTCATCAGATGCAGGCACAACGTGGACCAACATTTCTTACGGTCTTCCAAATATTCCTGCCAATGCGATCAAAGCAATTCCAAACACAGGAAACAATCTTGTGTTCGTTGGAATGGATGCGGGTGTTTTTTACCGCCACGATTTCAGCAATGGATGGCAGCCCTACTTCTCTGCGCTTCCGTTGGCGCCGATTTCCGATTTCGAAGTTTTCGAATCAACGATGACATTGCGCGCATCAACATACGGACGCGGTGTGTGGGAAGTTGGAATTGATCCTTCATTCCTTACTGTGAACGCACAGTTTACAGTGAACGATAATTCTGTTTGTCCCGGAACAACTGTACAATTCACAGATGCATCGAGCAACACACCAACGCAATGGTCCTGGCTTTTCCCGGGAGGAACTCCTGCTTCTTCATCGGTGCAGAATCCATCGGTTACGTATTCTATTCCCGGAACCTATGCTGTAACGCTTTCTGTTTCCAATGCTAGCGGAACAGACGTAGAAGTACAGACTTCTTACATCACAGTGAGCGGCTCTGTATTGCCTCCACTCGTTGAAGGATTCGTGAGTACCACATTCCTTCCAACCGGATGGAGCGCAGTTAATACAGCGAGTCAATCTGCCTATTGGCAACGCAGCAGCACCGTTGGCTATAACAGCACCACGAGCGCCTATTTCAACAACCATGGTTACACTGGCAACGGCGCAATAGACGACATGGTTTCTCCCGGGATGAACATGATCGGTTACGGAACACCACAGTTGCAGTTTGATGTTGCCTATGCACGTTACAATGCACTGCGTTCAGATACGCTTGAAGTTTTGGTATCTGATGATTGCGGAGTAACATGGACAAGCGTTTACCTGAAAGGCGGAACAACACTTTCAACAGTGTCCGATCAGATGTCGCCGTATACACCAACGAACTCTCAGTGGAGAACAGAAACTGTAACGCTTACCGGTTATTCAAATACTGCTTCACTCACTTTCAAATTCCGCAACCACGCACGTCACGGAAATTACGTGTGGCTGGATAACATCAATCTCTCCGCAACAGCAACGAATGCTCCAGTTGCGTTATGGTTGAGCACTGGTGTGTGCGCAATGGATTCTGTTCAGTTTGCAGATCTTTCTTCCACTTCACCTACAGCATGGAACTGGACATTCTCAGGCGGAAGTCCTGCTACTTCTACTTTGCAGAATCCTGCTGTATTATGGACTACACCGGGAACTTATACCGTCACACTCATCGCAACCAATGGTGTTGGATCTGATACCACTACACAAACAATCACCATCAGCGGCCCTCCAACAGTTGACGCCGGTTTCGATAGTACGTACTGCAGCACCACGTATGTTCCGCTTCACGGCAGCGGGGGTTTATTCTACAACTGGACTCCTTCCGCAAACTTGTATTCTGCAGCAGCAGCCAATCCGAATGTGTATCTCACTGCAAGCACAACGTTTACAATGACAGCAACCGACAGCATTGGTTGTTCGGCAAGCGACACGGTGCGCATAACGATATTACCAAACCCGACATTCGTTCTGACTTCTTCCGACAACAGTATCTGTCCGGGTGATACAGTGACGTTGTGGACAACGCAACCACAGTATCAATACGCATGGACGCCTCCAGGAACGCTTGATACAACAGCTGGCGACACTGCGCACGGTTGGCCACTCACAACCGTTACTTACACTGTGACTTCAGTAGATTCGATTACAGGATGCGTTTTCTCTACCACGAAAACAATCACTGTTTATCCGATCACGCCTTCGCCAACAGTTCTGGTTTGGGGATGGCAGCTCACCTGTTCTGTTGGTGCGGCAAGCTACCAGTGGTATCTGAATGGTAACCCGATTCCGGGAGCAACATCCCAAACATATCTTGCCTCAACGATTGGAATGTATCAGGTAGAAGCATTCAACGTTCAGAGTTGCCCGTCGGGAGTTTCTTCAGCTGTTATTGTTGATGCAATTCCGGAAATGGAAATTTCCGCATTCAGCATTTATCCGAATCCGAGCTCCGGTGAATTCTGGATCTCGTTCAACGGTGAACAGAATTCGGAATATTCGCTGGAGATTATCAACGCAGAAGGTAAAGTTGTCGAGCAGGACAAAACTGAAAACTTCAACGGCCAGTACCGAAAGATGTTTGACCTTACGATGTACGGATCGGGCGCTTATCTCATTCGTGT
>CAYUTR010000055.1:0-17720 GCA_964447465.1 uncultured Chryseobacterium sp. | reverse complement strand
CGAGCTGGGTTCAGAACGTCGTGAGACAGTTCGGTCCCTATCTGTTGTGGGCGTTGGAGATTTGAGGGGACCTGACTCTAGTACGAGAGGACCGAGTCGGACATACCGCTAGTGTGCCTGTTGTGCCGCCAAGGTGCAGCGCAGGGTAGCTATGTATGGATGAGATAAGCGCTGAAAGCATATAAGTGCGAAGCTCGCCTCAAGATGAGATCTCCCTAAAGAGCCGTAACAGACTATTACGTTGATAGGCTACAGGTGTAAAGGCAGTAATGTCACAGCCGAGTAGTACTAATTGCTCGTTTGCCTTTCTTTGGAAAAAAATTTCTTAGTGTATTCTCTCCCAATATGTTTTTACCGTATTAATAGCTTTTGGTGGCTATAGCATCGGGGATCACCTCTTCCCATTTCGAACAGAGAAGTTAAGCCCGATTGCGCAGATGGTACTGCCCTACAAGGTGGGAGAGTATGTCGCTGCCAGTTTTATGAAACCCCGTCAGAAATGACGGGGTTTCTCTTTTTTATACCGCCGCGTCGCGGAGACGCGGACAAAAAGCTTGACACACCGCTTCAGGCTTTCAAATTCAACAATCTACTTCCTTACAATTCTTAACTGGTTTCAGTCCGACTGTGATTGCTTCCGACGTAAATTTGATCACACGAAATTTCAATTGTGATTTTTAACCGCACGATATTTTTATTCCTAATCATTTTCCTCCTTGGAAATTCAGGAATCATCGCGCAACAGAAAACCGATACCACCAAACCAAAAGTTCCGCTCAAGGTTGTTTCATTCGATGAGAACAATCTGCATTATGGCAACCGGACCTTCCAGGACTCTATCCATTATTCGCTCGACAGCTTTCAGATCGTACATCCATTCCTGATCAGTACCGGAAATCTCGGGGGACCCGGGCACTATTTACTGCCTCAGCTTTCACCAGCAGAAGCTTTTTCAGTCCGCCCTGATGCGTTCGGTTATTTCGGATTCAATCGCTACAACCGACAATTCTATAGAACAAATCTGCCCTACACTTTGTTGCAGTATTATGTCGGACAGCCGAAAGAACAATATGTCGACGTAATTCACGCACGAAACTTCGGCGATAACCTGAATTTCTCTTTCCATTTTATCCGCGCGCGTTCAGAGGGATTTTATCGCCGCCAGAATACTAGTAACACTTCTCTTCGCACAAATCTCTGGTACATGTCGCCAAGAAAACGGTATTCACTCATGACCGATGTTTTCTGGACCGGAGAAAATGTTGCAGAGAACGGCGGACTCGCAAAAGATTCTTCATTCGAATTTGCCGACCAGATCGATCGCCAGGTGAATGATGTAAATCTGGAACTCGCAGGAACTGTTCAGCGCAAACGCGGAATCTGGGTGAAGAACACCTTTGCGCTCGGAAAAGTGACGGATACACTCACACTAGATACTTCGAGAATCTACAACGTGATTACTCCCGCGTGGGGAATCTCTCTGGTCACAGAACTGTTCGATGAAAAATACAACTACACGGATGCAGATCCTGCCGGTGGATTTTACGACATCATCTTCCGAGATTCATCAGTCACAATGGATTCTACGTATTGCTGGAGAATCAATAACAGTGTGCGAGTCGAACGGTTCAATCAGCATGGAGCGAAAACTTTGCGCGGGTACGTAGGTGCGCGGCACGAAGCCGGAGAATATTTCAACGATACGATTTATCGACACTTTCAGAATGTGTACGCAGAGGGTTTTCTGGATTACTCATTCGATCGTGTCGTGCAGCCATTCTGCAGTAAATCACGGCGTGTGCTGCGGAATTCGATCAGCGCAAATGGATGGTACGTTTTGTCGGGATACAACAGCGGCGACTACAATCTTGATCTGACAGCAAGCATTGCTTTGGCGATGAATACTTTGTTGGTTACCGTCAAAGGGCAAACACGTGGACTTTCTCCAGCGTTGCTTTATACTAACTATGCAGGGAATCACCTGCGTTGGCAGAATAGTTTTACTACAATGCGTCAGACCAATTCAGAAATCAATCTGAGTTATCTGGGAATGAAATCATTGTTGGTTGAAGTTGACGCACGGATAATCAGCGAGACCAATCCGTTGTATTTCGACGAGACGTTTCTTCCTGCACAGTACGATGGCGAAATCACTACGTCTTCCATTGGTTTGCTCGCTTCATGGCAATGGGGTTGGTTCAATTCGGCAACGCATTTTACTTACGCGAAAACTTCGAACACGTCAATCAAGCGTCTGCCGGAACTTCTTGTGCAACATTCGATGTATGCGAATCTTCGTCTTTTCAAAAACGTCATGCAATTCCAGGCGGGCGTCGATGTAACCTGGTTCTCGGAATTCACCGCTGAAGCTTACATGCCTGCAGTTACTCAATTCTATTTGCAGAATTCACGCACGGTCGGAAATTACATGTACATCGATCCGTGGGTGAGTTTCCGGATCAAACCTGTTCGCGTGTTTATTAAAGCGGAACACGTGAATGCAGGATTGATGGGAAGAAAATATTTTCTGTTGGATCATTATGTACACAACGATTTCGCGTTGAAGATCGGAATGTCGTGGTTGTTCAACGATTGAGGCTGAGTTAGCCGCAGATTACGCTGATGACGCTGATTTGATGTTCGCTAAATAATTTCTAAAGTGATTCTAGCGTAGCTATTCTGATTGTAGACAGAATTTTCTCAGTCGCACCAAGGTTCTCCTTCACAAAATTTCCTGCATTTCTTCCGGCAACAACGCGGTGATTTTCGTCACTGAGTAAATTATCAATCACGATTTCCAATTCTTTTGCGGAGTGAACTCCGAATCCGCCTTTGCATTCGATGAGACCAAGTGCTTCATTGAACTTGTCGTACATCGGGCCGAATACAACCGGAATTCCGTACACCGCAGGTTCAAGTGTGTTGTGAATACTCTTTCCGAATCCTCCACCGATATAAGCCACTGTTCCGTATCGGTACAATGATGAGAGCATACCGATATTGTCAATGATCAGCACTTTGAGATCAGTCGGCAGATTAATCGCCCCCTTCGAGAACCGGATCATTTTCGTGTCGCTTACGCCGATTGCTTTTAATGCGCCTTCAATTGAGGACAGTCGCGATTCGGAAATTTCATGCGGTGCAATAATCAGCCGCCATCCGTTTTCGAAGTGCTTCTTTAAAGCGGGAATCAACAGATCTTCATCGGCTTGCCAGGTGCTGCCTGCAACGAGCATCTTATCTGCCACTGTGAACGAAGCAGCAGCAGGAATATCTTTTGCACCAGAGGCAATCTCAGCAACACGATCGAATCGGGTGTCACCGGCAACGGAAATATTCTTCACATCAATCGACTGTAATAATTCCAGCGATTTTTTATCCTGTGTAAAAATGTGTGTGTAACCTTTCAGCGCTTCGCGGAAAATACTACCATGACCTTTGAAAAAGATCTGATCGTCGCGAAAAATTGCAGAGACGAGATAGTGCGGAATATTTCGCTTTCGTATTTCTGCAAGATGGTTCAGCCAGAATTCGTACTTCACGAAAACGACCAATTCCGGCTTTACAATATCGAGAAAACATTGTGCATTCGCACGCGTATCGAGCGGCATGTATGCAACCATATCTGCTCCCTGGTAATTCTTCCTGACTTCATAGCCCGAAGGAGAAAAAAACGTGAGTACAATTCTGTATTGAGGATGAAGTGTTTTGATTCGCTCGATGAGTGGACGGCCTTGTTCGAATTCTCCGAGTGATGCGCAGTGAAACCAAATCACCGGTTTGATATCCTTGCTCATTGCATCACGCAAACCTGCACAAAGATTTTTTCTGCCGCTCAGCCACAAACGCGCTTTTGAACTTCCAATAGCAGCAATGCGAACTCCGATACCGTAAAAGAATATGCCAATCGAGTAAAGTACGCGCATGCGTTAAATATACTCGTCTTTTCCGTGACGGCGATAAAGTGGAATCACCCAACCGATGCGGGCGCCGTACATAATGTCAATTCGCTTTGCTGTATCAGCCCGCATGAGATCGTAGTCCCACGAGCGACGGCTCTTCGTAAATGCTTCGTAGGCTTCGAAACCGACATAGAAATTCACGAGACGGTTATTGCTCATGTACCAGTAGCCTACGAACTGCGAGAACGAAAGTCCGGACGTCATTCGGTCATAACCTTTGAGATATTCTCCTGAAAGCTGAGGCGATCTTCCTCCATTATCATAAATGCGCATCTTATGCTGCATCATGCCTACACCTCCGGTTACAAACAAACCTGAATTGCGGTTTCGTGAAATTCCTTCAATCGGAAAAACGTGTCCGAACTGTGCGTGCAATGTAAATCCACGTTCGAAAATCCGGATGTCGGCTAGCTTTCCTTCATGGTCAATGAGATAGCCATCGGAAGTAGAAATACTATCGAGCATTCCTTGCTCCTTAATGTTTTCGCCGAAGATGTAATTCCATTCTACAGCAAAGAAATTATTCTTGTGCGATTTGTATCCCGCGAACGCACCAATCGTGGAGTTGTTACCAAAACGTTCGTACAAATCTCCACCCGGAAAATTGTAGCCGTAAGCCGCCGCAATAAATCCGGATGCAACAATGGAATCTTTCATGTTGCGTTTTTTCGCATTCTGTGCAGACGCGCTAAACAGCAACAGCAACATTGCAATTCCAACAGTGATATTTCTCATTTTCAACACGGGTTAAAGATAGCAAATACAGTAGGCAGTATGGCAGTAAGCAGTACGCAGTCATGTATCAGGCAGGAGACAGTTGATAGGTGGTGAAGGACAATCCATAGCTGGTAAATTTGTTGTTATAGAACGTAAAATGGGTGGCGATTGGCTGTAAAATGGAGGTCAAAACGCCTGTTTTTAACTATCTTCGCCCTCTCAAAATTATCCGGAAATGACTACTGCGGTAAAGAAGATTCAAATGGTCGATCTGATCGGCCAATACGAGAAAATCCAGAAGGAGATTGACCAGGCTGTAATTGATGTAATCCGTTCATCGGCATATATCAACGGCCCGGAAGTGAAATCTTTCAAGACGGAACTTGAACAATATCTCGGCGCGAAACATGTGATTCCATGTGCTAACGGAACAGATGCATTGCAGATTGCGATGATGGCGCTTGGATTGAAACCGGGTGATGAAGTGATCACAGCAGACTTTACTTACGTAGCAACTGCAGAAGTGATCGCACTTCTCAGGTTGACTCCAGTTCTAGTGGATGTTTATCCCGGAACGATGGACATCAGCGTTGAAGCGATTGAGAAAGCCATCACTGCAAACACAAAAGCAATTGTTCCTGTTCATTTGTTCGGTCAATGTGCCGATATGGAACGCATCATGGCAGTTGCGAAGAAGCATAATCTTTTCGTGATTGAAGATACCGCGCAGGCGATTGGTGCTGATTATACTTTTAGCGATGGACGAAAAGTAAAAGCAGGAACCATTGGTGATATCGGCTGCACATCATTCTTCCCTTCGAAGAATCTTGGCTGCTATGGCGACGGTGGGGCGATGTACACGAACAGTGATGATCTCGCTGAGAAAATGCGCGTCATTGCAAATCACGGTCAGAGCGCATTGTATTACCACGATAGCATCGGTGTGAATTCACGTCTCGACAGTATTCAGGCTGCAATTCTTCGCATCAAGCTTCGTCATCTCGACGAGTATGCTTCTGCGAGAAATCGTGTTGCGGAATATTACGACAAAGCATTTGCGAATCATCCGAAACTCACGACACCGAAACGTGCGAAGAGCAGCAATCACGTTTTTCATCAATACACTTTACAGTTGAAGGATGCGGATCGGAATGCGCTGAAAGATTTTCTCGCAACGAAAGGTATTCCTTCCATGATATATTATCCGGTGCCACTGCACATGCAGAGAGCGTACCTCGATGCACGCTACCTGGAAGGTGACTTTCCGGTGACGGAGCAATTGTGCGCTTCTGTGTTCTCACTGCCGATGCACACAGAACTCGACGAAGACACATTGAAATTCATCACCGATTCAGTTAAAGAATTTCTCAATTAAGCCATATCCTCTATGAATATCGCCGTTGTTGGCACAGGCTATGTTGGCCTTGTTACCGGAACCTGTTTAGCTGAAACAGGAAATCATGTTACGTGCGTTGACATCGATGCTGCGAAAGTGCAGAAGATGCGCAGTGGCATCATTCCGATTTACGAACCGCACCTTGATGTTTTGTTTGAACGTAACATCAAACAAGGTCGTCTGAAATTCACGACCGATCTTGAAGAAGCGGTTGCAAATGCAAAACTTATTTTTCTTGCATTGCCAACTCCTCCGGGAGAAGATGGTTCTGCTGATCTTTCTTACGTGCTTGGTGTTGCTGAAGATCTCGGCAAAATCATCAAGGAATATAAAGTGATCATCGACAAGTCAACGGTTCCGGTTGGGACTGCCGACAAAGTTCACGCTGCTGTTGCTAAGAATGCAACGGTTGAATTCGATATCGTTTCCAATCCTGAATTCCTTCGCGAAGGATATGCAGTGGATGATTTCCTCAAGCCTGATCGTGTTGTTATCGGCACGAGTAGCGAGAGAGCGAAGAAGCTGATGGAGGAATTGTACAAACCATACGTTCGCCAGGGAAATCCGATTCTCTTCATGGATGAGAAATCTGCCGAGCTGACGAAGTATGCAGCGAACGCATTTCTTGCAACGAAGATTACGTTCATGAATGAGATCGCGAATCTTTGCGAAAAAGTTGGAGCTGATGTTGACAAGGTTCGTATCGGAATCGGTTCTGATGATCGTATCGGAAAACGTTTCCTGTTTCCCGGAATCGGTTATGGCGGAAGCTGTTTTCCGAAAGATGTTCAAGCGCTCGCACGTTCTGCGAAAGAAGTGAATTACGACATGAAGATTCTTGATGCAGTGATGGAAATCAACGAGATGCAGAAGACAATCATTGTTCCGAAGTTGAAAAACTATTTCAACAACGATCTCAAAGGCAAGAAGATTGCAATCTGGGGATTGGCATTCAAGCCTGACACAGATGATATCCGCGAAGCACCGGCTTTGTATATTATCGAAGAGTTATTGAAAGCTGGCGCTGTTATTTCCGCTTACGATCCTGAAGGAATGAACAACGTGGGCAAGCTTTTCGGCGACAAGATAAAGTACGGAATGGACGAATACAATGTTCTCGAAGGAGCAGACGCACTTGTGATCTGCACCGAGTGGAGTTTGTTCCGCACGCCGGATTTTGATCGTATGAAATCGTTGATGAAGAACAACGTGATCTTCGACGGAAGAAATCTGTATGGACTTGACACGATGGAAGAGCAGGGGTATTACTACTCAAGCATCGGAAGAGCGGTGGTGAGCCCGAAATAGTCTTCTCCTTAATCAGATCTGCGCCATCATTTTCGTGGTTCGCTGAACTTGTCGAGTTGTTCCTCCAACTTATCCTGAGTAAACATTTGAAGCTCTTTATAAGTGAGTTCGACAGACAACCTTGTATGCCATAATTGCCCACCCGATAATTTACCATCCACCACAAATGAAAAGTAGAATGGAACCGGTGAGTCGCTGTAGTAGAACATTAGTTGCCAATCGGAAACAGCAATCGAATCAGGTACGTCAAGTGAATCGATCTTGTAATCCTCATAACCTTTGACTGCGACGATGGCACGCTGCATCAGCAGTGCTCTCAGTGAATCCTTCTTTCCGGGAATTATATGAAGAGTGGCATGTGGAAATAGCATCTCTCCAGTTTGCAGGTGAAAGAACGCGGGGTCTTCAAAAGTATCCCGTTCGATTTGCGGATCGTATTCCACTGCAACGCATAAGAGATTGGTGTCGTAGACGAAAGTTCCCCATCCGCAGAGATGAGCACCAGTACCTTTGATCCCATTTGTCCCGAGATAATCCAAAGTGTCTTTGTTTTTGAGAATAATACCGGTGCAGCTATCAATGCCACCCCAGCTGCACTGCTGGTGATATTGATAAAGAGTTTCTCCTTTTTTGTCTTTGTAATTCTTATAACCTTTCGCAGAAGGTTTTTTCGGTTCGTAATATTCTGTCGGCTTCATAAACCACGCGCGGAGACTGTCGTTTACTTTTCTCTGTTGCCCGGTGTCAGGCCAGCCTGTGACAACAAAATATCCCTGGGCATCCGGAAAGTATTTCGGATTTTCAACTACGTAATCGCATTGTGGTTTTTTCGTGGATTGTGCGGACACTATAAATGGAAAACAAATTACAATGCAGAAAAAAGGCGGTATATGTTTCATATTCTTATAACGCTTCAGGAAACTATAGATACATACTACTTTAGTGTAATAGGCTAAAGATTCTGCAATTTACTCCAATCCTCGTTGATAAAAAACGGTATCGCTTCATCAAGCGTTAAACACGCAGGTGGTCTCCAGTGAAAATTCTGATTGTTAGATATCATTACACCAGCAGCTTCGTAATAACGACAGATTGTGTTGGAATATTCTGATTTCTCTCCGCGCTTCCTTCTGATCAGCTGTGCCATTGTCACAATTACCGTGTCGCTCAGTTTGTCGCTACCCACAATTTTTCCATCACGGAAATATGTTCCTTCGGAAAGTGATTGTTTGACTTTTGTCTCAAGGATCAGTTCAAGTTCAGGACGTTTGGCCGGATCAATCCGTACAATAAATTGTGATGGCAAACTCTGACCTGTGCGCAGATCAAATGAAAGATTGATCGAGCGCTCTGATTCCATTCCTTCGTTCATGAAGCGTGTAGTATGAATTCCTATCCACGCCAGTGTGCCGTCTGCAATTTCCTGGGCGAAGCCACCGATGTTTTTGCCGGAACCATAATAGCCATCCGCATCTGTGAGACGAACCAGTGAATCTGAATTTTTAAACCGAATCCATCCGTTCCCGTATGTCTGTCCATTGAAAAATGTAAAATCAGTGAAACCTTTCGGCGTTTTTTTGTCCCCACGTAACGTTGCATACTGAATGGCAGAATCAAATTCTGTTTTTTTGAAAAACGCTTTGCGAAGTGTATCGTTGATTTGCTTCTGTACGCTTTTATCCTTCAGGCCTTCCATCTCGAACCACGATCTTGCATCTTGTCCATAGAACAATGGATTCTGAACGACATAAACGAATCGAACAGTATCCGTTTTTTGTGCCCGGATTTGCAGTGATAAACTCAGGATTAGCAATAAGAAGAGGATGCGTTTCATAGCGTTCAACATTAGGGGTTCACTTAATATTTCCTGATTCGCGGGAGGTATTGCCTGAATTAGCTTTTTTTACAGTCCAAACACCTTGCCGCGACCTGCTAAAAAGCCCTAATTCCCATCATTTAGGCGCACATTCCTTATCTTCGCTCCTCGAAATTACGGCGGTTTATATGAGCAAAAAACGGGTTCTGATTACTGGCGCAGCGGGCTTCCTTGGTTCGCATTTGTGCGACCGGTTTATCAAAGAAGGATGTCACGTTATCGGGATGGATAATCTCATTACGGGCGATCTGAAAAACATTGAGCATCTCATGAAGCTCGAGAATTTTGAATTCTATCACCACGATGTTTCAAAGTTTGTGTTCGTTCCCGGGCAGCTCGATTACATCATGCATTTCGCATCGCCGGCATCGCCGATCGATTATCTCAAAATTCCGATTCAGACATTAAAAGTTTCTTCGCTCGGCACGCACAATCTTCTTGGATTAGCGCGCGTGAAGAAAGCCCGCATACTCGTTGCTTCTACTTCTGAAGTGTACGGAGATCCAACAGTTCATCCACAAGAAGAATCGTATTGGGGAAATGTAAATCCAATTGGTCCACGTGGAGTATACGATGAAGCGAAACGTTTCATGGAAGCAATCACGATGGCGTATCATACCTATCACGCTGTTGAAACAAGAATCGTTCGCATCTTCAACACGTACGGTCCACGCATGCGGCTGAATGACGGACGCGTGTTGCCTGCATTCATCGGACAAGCATTGCGTGGAGAAGATCTCACCATTTTCGGTGACGGATCACAAACGCGTTCGTTCTGTTATGTGGATGATCTTGTTGAAGGAATTTATCGTTTGCTCATGAGCGATTATGCGCAACCGGTGAACGTTGGAAATCCACAAGAGATTACGATCAAGGATTTTGCTGAGGAAATTATCAAGCTCACAGGAACGAAGCAGAAAGTTGTGTATCACGATCTACCTGTAGATGATCCGAAGCAACGTCAGCCGGATATTACACTTGCGCGGAAAATTCTCAACTGGGAACCGAAGATTGATCGCGAAGAAGGATTGAAACGCACGTATGCGTACTTCAAGAGTCTGCCGAACGACGAGCTCTACAAGAAGGAGCATCGGGAGTTTAGCAAAAAGTAATCTCCACATCCGATGAAGTATCGCAGGATGCCAATTGAAATCGAGTCGCCTGAGCAATTGGGATATTCGACCATTCGATGCAATCTTGCGGAAAGTTCGGTTTCAGATATTTCACTGAAGCAGTTAGGATTGAATCTCGACGACCTGGTTCTGGGTTACGGCGATCATCTCGGTAAACCGGAGTTACGCGGACTGATCGCAAAAAAATATCCCGGAATTTACGCTGACGATATCCTCGTTACCGCGGGAGCTGCAAACGCATTGTTTATCGTTGCAACTTCATTGCTGGAAAAAACTGATCGACTGATTGTACAGTTTCCCAATTACGCAACGAATCTTGAAACTCCATTTGCAATTGGTTGCGAGATTGCGAAAGTGGAACTGAAATTCGAAAAGCAGTTTCGCCTGAATATTTCCGAAGTGAGATCGCAGGTTACCGCGAATACGCGATTGATCAGTGTCACAACTCCACACAATCCGACAGGAACGGCATTGGGTTTGGAAGATCTCCGCACGTTGATTGAAATAGCGGAGAAGAATAATTGCATTCTGCTGGTCGACGAAACTTATCGCGATCTCGCCTTTGGCGAACTACCGCCATTAGCTGCCTCGCTATCAGAAAACGTTATCAGCGTTTCTTCACTGTCGAAAGCGACCGGGCTTCCCGGCATTCGCATTGGGTGGATCATCACGAAAAACAAAAAGCTTCAGGAAATATTTCTTGCTGCAAAAGAACAAATGGTCCTCAGCAATTCCGTGATCGATGAGGAAATAGCATGCGCTTATCTCAAACAGACCGTATCTGTGTCGGGATTGGGATCCCGACACCACGTAGTGATGAAACACGTACGTGAAAACGCTACTTGTGTTTTCGATTGGCTTGAGTCGCACGAATATTTAGAATTCGTAAAACCTGTTGGCGGTGTAGTTTGTTTTCCGCGATTCAAAAATTTAGTGGAGATCGACACCGAAAAATTTTATTCTGTCTTGATGGATGAACACAAGACACTCGTTGGAAGAGGTGCATGGTTCGGAATGAGTGACCGATACATGCGTATTGGTTTTGGTTGGCCCCGAACAGCGGAACTCACGGAAGGACTGAATAATATTGATCAGGCGATAAAGTCGGCGCTCCTGCCGCAACAATAGCTTGTTTTGGCTCTTAAATGCCCCAATTTAGCACATTTTACGACCGTCGAAAACGGCATTTACCTATCTTCGTTCCTCTCAATTCTCTATGGAAAACGAGTTTTTCGTACATCCGACAGCAGTAGTCGATGCAGGTTGCAAAATTGCAAATGGTGTGAAGATCTGGCACTTCTCGCATATCATGCCCGGTTGCGTGATTGGTGAGAATTGCAACATAGGGCAGAACGTTGTGATTTCTCCGGAAGTTGTGCTTGGAAAGAATGTGAAGATTCAGAATAACGTTTCGCTGTACACCGGTGTAACTTGTGATGACGATGTCTTCCTTGGACCATCTTGTGTGTTTACGAACGTGACGAATCCCCGGAGTGCGGTTAATCGTCGCGGACAATATTCGAAGACACACGTTGGAAAAGGAGCCAGCATTGGGGCGAACGCTACGATTGTGTGCGGACACGATATTGGTGAATTCGCTTTCATTGGTGCTGGAGCTGTAGTAACCAAAACTGTTCCGCCATTTGCTTTAGTTGTTGGAAATCCATCAAAGCAAATCGGATGGATGAGTGAATATGGTCATCGTTTGAAATTCGACGATGAAGGAATTGCATTTTGTTCAGAGTCAAATCAGAAATACCAGTTCCAGAACGGAGCGGTTACTAAAATATCGTAAGTGAGTTCGAAAATTAAATTCGCCGTAATCGGTCAGGGTCACATCGGGAAACGCCACGCAGAAATGGTGCGCAGGAATCCAGGCAGTGAGCTGGTTGCGGTATGTGATGTTTTGCCGAAGGAGAAAACCGGGAATGAAGGGATCACAGAAAAATATTACGCTTCTGCTGAGGAAATGTTGAATGCGCATCCGGAAATTGATGTTGTTAGTGTATGTACGCCAAATGGTTTGCATGCAGAGCATTCTATTCTTTCGCTTGAGAAAGGGAAGCACGCGGTGATTGAAAAGCCAATGGCATTGCATCGTCAGGACTGCGAGCAGGTTGTTTATAAAGCGTTGCAGAATCAGAAACAAGTTTTCTGTGTGATGCAGAATCGATATTCTCCGCCTTCTGTTTGGCTGAAGAAACTTGTGGAAGAAAAAATCATTGGCGATGTGTACATGGTTCAGCTGAACTGCTACTGGAATCGCGACGATCGCTATTACAAGAAGACAGGATGGAAAGGCACTCAAGAGCTGGATGGCGGAACATTGTTCACGCAATTCTCTCACTGGATTGATCTACTGTATTGGGTTTTCGGAGATCTTGCGGATATACAAGCGAAGTTTGCGGACTTTAATCACACTTCGCTTACAGAGTTTGAAGATTCCGGCTTTGTGAATTTCCGGTTCGTCAACGGAGGAATGGGCAGCATCAATTATTCGACTGCTGTGTGGGATAAAAATCTCGAGAGCAGTATTTCTGTTGTGGGAAGTAAGGGCAGCGTTAAAGTGGGAGGACAGTACATGGACAAAGTGGAATATTGTCACATCAAAGATTACACATTGCCGCAGCTTGCTGAAACTGCACCTGCCAACGATTACGGCGGGTATAAAGGCTCGGCAAACAATCACGATCACATGATTCAGAACGTGATAGATACACTCACAGGCAAAACATCAATCACAACCAACGCTCTCGAAGGAATGAAAGTCGTTGATATCATCGAACGCATTTACGCATTCAGAAAACCAGATCGCAAAAGCTAGTCTATGTCGATTTACAAAGAGATATTGAAAAAGAAAGCACCGATCGCTGTTATCGGTCTTGGTTACGTCGGACTCCCGATTGCTTTGGCGTTTGCACGCAAAACGAAAGTGATTGGTTTCGATATCAACGAATCGCGTGTGAAATTGATGCAGAAAGGCATTGATCCGAGCAACGAGCTTTCGAAAAAGGAATTCAAAGGTTGCGACATCGCGTTCACTGCTTCATTGAAAGATCTGAAGAAGGCAAAGTTTTTTATTGTCGCTGTTCCTACTCCGATTGATGAACACAATCTTCCGGATCTGAAGCCACTTCTTGCTGCATCCGCTACAGTTGGAAAGTGTCTGAAGAAAGGTGACTACGTTGTTTTCGAATCGACAGTTTATCCTGGTTGTACTGAAGAGGATTGCATTCCTGTTCTCGAGCGTGAGTCGGGATTGAAATTCAAAAAAGATTTCAAGGTTGGATATTCTCCTGAGCGAATTAATCCGGGCGACAAGGAACACACGATCACGAAAATTCTAAAAGTAGTTTCCGGATGTGATGCAGAGAGTCTCGAGGAAATTGCGAAGACCTACGAGATTATCGTTGAGCCCGGAACACATCGAGCAGCCTCCATCAAAGTTGCAGAAGCTGCGAAGATCATTGAGAATACACAGCGTGATGTGAACATTGCATTGATGAACGAGCTTTCCATCATCTTCAACAAGATGGGAATTAATACATATGATGTTCTTGCGGCAGCAGGAACGAAGTGGAACTTTTTGAAATTCTCACCGGGATTGGTTGGTGGACATTGCATCGGCGTTGATCCATATTACCTCACACACAAGGCAGAGTCATTGGGTTATCATTCACGCGTAATCAACTCAGGTCGTTATGTAAATGACTCTATGGGCTTTTATGTAGCGAAGACAACCGTGAAGAAAATTATCGCGGCAGGAAAAAATATTTCAAAGGCGCGCATTCTGATCATGGGCGCAACGTTCAAAGAAAACGTGAGCGATATCAGGAATTCAAAAGTGGCGGACATTGTGAAGGAATTGAAATCGTTTGGCGTAGATGTGCACGTTGCAGATCCGCATGCGGATAGCGATGAGCTGAAACACGAATACGGTTTCGGATTGAACAAGATTGGTAAAGGATACAACGGTGTTATTGTTGCGGTGAATCACAAAGAATACCTTTCGTTGGACGAAAAGTATTTCGCTTCCATTCTTGTGGACAAGGGAGTGCTAGTTGACGTGAAAGGAATTTATAAGGGCAAAGTGAAGAAACTACCTTACTGGAGTTTGTAAACGATGGCGCCATTCCAGCTTCAACCGGGAGAAAAATTGCTCATCAACGATCCGCACGCAAAGTGGATGATGTTGCCGATGAAAGGAGTGAGTGGAAGAATACGCTTGACGCAAAACCGATTTGTATTTGAAGTTCCGGAGCATTCGTACTTCAGCGCATTTAAATTTCTGTTCAAGGGACTCGCGGCGAAAACGGTACTTGAAATAAAGCGGTCAGAAATTACAGGAGCAACGAAAGTTGGCGGAGCAAGCGGTCAGTATCGTTTGCAGATTGAAACAAAGTTTGATCGACCGAAGACTTTCGATACTATGAAGATGGATACGATTATTGGGGAGCTTAATAAGACAATCGTTATGCCAGAATAGAAATTTTCAGTGGTGGTAATGATATTTATACCGGCTTGAAGACTGGAACTTCTTATTCGGTCCGTAGCTGATGAATGATTTCTGGAGGCCGTTCGGATAGTACTCAGTAGTATAACCGGTGCGGTACACAACTTTTTTCTCACCGTAATCATATTCGTAGAAATCTCTCCGTATTACCCGGTTTTGCTTATCGTACTCAAAAACTGTTCGGTTGGCGAATTCCACGTGCCCAAAGCCAAGATGATATTCGGTGTATTCGGTGCATTGACCTGCAGCGTTATGTAAGATTATGTCATATCCAATTTTAATTACTGCAGGGCCGCGTCCGATGTAATTCTTGTGGTGAGCAGTTTCAGAAACCGAATCTCTGTTAGCGTTCCAGAAATGCTCACGAACGGTTGTGACAGAATCAATGATTTTTTCTTCTCGTTTCAGTTTTCCATCCTCATACTGATACGTTGTCTTCCAGGTTGATTTGAAGTACGTGTTATTCTCCCTTTTTGTCAGAATTCGATGAGATGAATCATAGGTGTAATCTTCATAAGTCCACCAATATTCAATTTTTGATGGGTCTTCCTCGTTGTACGAGAATTGATACTTGTCGAGGTAATCATAATGTAGAATGTCGTTATTGAGGTCGCGTGTAATATTTAATAATACCATTGTATCCGATTGGAGATCGTGGAAATAGAGATCCTGAAGTTTGACAACAAACCCATCGGTATTGTAAGTGACAGAAGTAATATCCTGAGCACCTGAAGAGTCTGTAGTTATAATTTTTAACAGCATTCCGTCTGATTCGCGATAGTAGTAATTCGTCCGCATGCGTAGTTCAACAATATACCTTTCACTGACCGTCCCATTGTTATTTATGATAATGCTATCTGTGCGGATACCAGTTACCGGATTGACGATGGTCGCATAAACTTTGCTGCTATCGCTGGAGTAATTGTATTTTGTTGACCAGGTTCGTGAGTTCCAGAAAGGACCATCCTTTTCGAGACTGGAAATCGGTCTTCCTTTCGCATCAAATTTTTCACAGACGCGAGCTTTACCGGAAACGCCATTACCGTACTGCATTTTTAAATAGTGTGCTACGCTTTTAACATGTGCGGAGTACATAGAATCCTGGTATGGGTATAACAAGGAGGCAGAGCGGTAATTGTACCATATGGAGACCTCTTTTTCCACATCTGACGCCGTCATTGGCTCGCGGATCAGTTGCGCTTGCAATTTGCAGGTGGTGATGAGCAAAAACGATGCAAGCGCAATGTGAATTGTTTTCATACTTAGATTAGTCGCACAGAATATGAAAAGGTAACCACTTTTTGGAGCAAATCTTTCCCACTTTTAGCTTCTTTTACGACCCGTTGATCGCCGCACTTGTCGTAATTTAGCTCGCATTTTTAACCTATTCCATTGAGCACAATAAACTTACTCGTTACCGGAGGCGCAGGATTCATTGGTTCGCATGTTGTGCGCAGACTCGTGAATACCTATCCACAGTATCACATCTATAACCTGGATGCATTGACGTATGCGGGCAATCTCGAAAACCTGCGTGATGTTGATCTGAAACGAAATTATTCGTTCGTGAAAGGTGATATCACCGACGCGAAGTTTATCACCACGTTGTTTGCGGAGAACGACTTCACCTATGTTGTTCATCTCGCAGCCGAATCGCATGTCGATCGTTCAATTGCAAACCCAATTGAGTTTGTCATGACCAATGTAATCGGGACTGTGAACCTGCTCAATGCAGCAAAACACGCGTGGATCGGAAATATGGAAGGTCGTCGTTTCTATCATGTTTCTACTGATGAGGTTTACGGTGCTCTCGGAGAAACGGGAATGTTCACCGAAGAAACCAAGTACGATCCACATTCTCCATATTCTGCATCAAAGGCAAGTTCAGATCATTTCGTTCGGGCTTATCACGACACTTACGGATTACCGATTGTGATTTCGAACTGTTCCAACAATTACGGTTCTCATCACTTTCCGGAAAAATTAATTCCGCTTGCAATACATAACATCAAGAACAGCAAACCAATTCCCGTTTACGGAAAAGGCGAGAACGTTCGCGATTGGCTGTGGGTAGAAGATCACGCACGTGCTATTGATGTGATTCTGCACAAAGGCAAGAACGGTGAAACCTATAACATTGGTGGACACAACGAGTGGAAGAACATCGACCTGATTCATTTGCTTTGCAAAATCATGGACAAGAAACTCGGTCGCACAGAAGGAGAATCAGCAAAGCTCATCACGTTTGTGAAGGATCGCGCTGGTCACGATATGCGTTATGCAATCGATGCAACGAAACTGAAGAATGATTTAGGTTGGATGCCATCGCTGCAATTCGAAGAAGGATTGGAGAAAACCGTGGAGTGGTATCTCACGAATGAAGAGTGGCTGAACCACGTGACTTCAGGTGATTACAAGAAGTATTACGATGATCAATATGTGAAGAGATAGTCGCCCGCCATCCTTCGGCTCCGCTCAGGATGACTCGTGCCCATATCAAGATTCGTTATGTATGAAACCAAGTGGCATGCTGAAGACATTTCCCAACGACGATTTCTCGTCACGGGCGGCGCTGGCTTTATCGGTTCGCATCTCGTAGAGTATTTGTTGAAACACGGAGCGAAGGAAGTACGCGTGCTCGATGATCTTTCTACAGGATTCATCTCCAACCTGAACTCCTTCATGGAGCAAGATAATTTCACGTTCATCACCGGAAGTATTGTTGATCTCTCTACGTGCAAAAAAGCTTGCGAAGGAATCGATTACGTTCTTCATCATGCCGCTCTCGGTTCTGTTCCGCGTTCGATTGACAATC
>CAYUTR010000054.1:0-17849 GCA_964447465.1 uncultured Chryseobacterium sp. | reverse complement strand
CGACGCGTCTGCAGAACCGTAACGCTGTTCGACCTCTTGAACTGACCGATGGTTTCGGAAATTTTCATACGGTTCATCAGCAAATGAAGAATTTCTTCGTCGGCTTTGTTGATGTGCGTGCGCAATTCTTCGAGTTCATCGCCCGCAGCAGCAGTAACCACTTCAGCTTTCCTGAAAGTGAGTCCCGAAAGCAATTGCTGTAATTGATCAGGTGTCAGCTGCTGTTTGGCATCGCTCCAGGCGAGTGAAGGCATGCAATGAGTTTCAATCATCAATCCTTGCATGTCGAGATCGAGTGCTTTCTGCGCGATGTACGGAATGAGTTCTGTAGAACCGCAGATGTGGCTCGGATCGCAAATCATTGGTAAATCCGGGCACGAAGTTTTCAGTTCCACTGCAATGGACCACATTGGATCATTTCGGAAAGGTGTAATGTTACGTGAATGAAATCCGCGATGTACTGCAGCGAGTTTTTGCAATCCGCATTTGTTCAAACGCTCGAGCGCACCAATCCATAGTTGAATATCTGGTGTTACCGGATTTTTCACGAGTACAGGAATGTTGGTACCACGCAAAGCTTCCGCTATTTCCTGGACGGAGAATGGATTCACAGTAGTTCGCGCACCAATCCATAGAATGTCGACACCTGCGCGCAGACATTCTTCTGCATGCGATGCATTCGCAACTTCCGTTGATGTACGCAAGCCGGTTTCGGTTTTCACTTTCGAAAGCCATTCGAGTCCGATGCTTCCTATACCTTCGAATGAATCGGGACGGGTTCTCGGTTTCCAGATTCCTGCGCGGAAAATTATTTTAGAGTTGATTTCAGTAATCGATTTCGCAGTTGACAACATCTGTTGTTCGGTTTCTGCACTACACGGTCCTGCGATAATTAATGGAGCATTTTCGCTCGAACTCAGTATTGATTCGGTTTGTATATTCGGTTTCACTTTCAGTTCATGTTTGCTTTGTTGTATTCTCCCAAGACGGACAATCCGCTGGTACTTTTCTGAATCTTTCGGAGTGCTTTCCGATACATTTCGTAATCTTTCCACTCGATGTCGGTGTGAAAAGTATACTGATGTGGATCTCCCGGCACTGGCACACTCTGAATTTTCGAGAGACTGATCTGATTTCTAGAGAAAACATTCAGCACGTCGGCGAGTGTTCCGAGTTCGTGTTTCAAGCGAAAACAAACTGAAGCTTTATCCGGATTTTCGGGTCGCGAGGCACCTTTCGAAAGAATAATAAATCGCGTAAAGTTTTCTTTCGCATTCTGAATATTCCATTTCAGTACAGGAACGTCGTAGATCAATGATGAAAGTTCATTGCCCACCGCAGCAGCATTCGTAAGATTTTGTTCGCGAATTCGTTTGACAGCAGACGCGGTATCTTCTTTCTCGACGAGTGCGATGTGCGGATACTTCGAAAGGAACGCAGAACACTGCGCCAATGCCATCGGGTGGGAATGAATAGTCTCAATCTGATCGATGATTACTCCAGGTAATGCCAACAGGTGGAGTTCAATCCGCAAATATTGTTCACCGATTATATGGAATCCATATTCTTCAATGAGATTGTAGTTCGACAGGATACTTCCTGCGAGGGAATTTTCTATGGCCATCACGGCGTAATCCGCTGAATTGTTTTTCAGCATCTCGCAACAAGTGCGAAATGAAGAACATTCTACCGTCTGTACATCGTGTCCGTAAAATCGCTGCGCGGCCAGATCGTGATACGAAGCGGTGCTGCCAAAAATTGCGACTTTGAAATTTCTCATTGTGTTTTTGTTTGATGGTATAAAAAAGGCGCGTCCCGATGTGTATCGGGACGCGCCTTAGTGAATTCTTATTGTGTTATCGTTTAGTCACACATATAATTTTCCCTGCGGAGTCCCGTGAACGGTGCCGGATAAAAGGGGAAAAAGAAAAATGTGTTGTTCGACTTCATATTCTAATTCTGTGGGACAAAGATATGTGAGAAATTTCGAGTCATGCAAATTTAATTTGGAGAGGGGAGTTTGTAGACTGGTGCCTTGAGGCTCCGCTGGATAAATCCAGCGGCGATCTTCTAGTTGTTTGAGAGATAGAAGCACGGGCTTGTGGCAAAATAATCTTGAGCCGCAAGCCCGTGCACATCTTACTTCCCGAACAGAAGATCGCCGAGGGCTTCAGCCCGCGGAGCCGATATACACTGCTGGACCTAAATAGATTTGCAACTGGTTGATAATAAGCATAATGAAATCAATCCGGTCTCCCTTCTTTAGTCTGTCGACTGTTCAAAACTTGCAGTTAAAACACCCCTTTTCAGAAGTATTTTTGAACCTCAATGGCTAAAGGAAAAGCAACCGTAAACGGGGTAGTGGAAACACCGCTCATGAAGCAATACAACACAATCAAGGCGAAATATCCTGATGCCTGTTTGTTGTTTCGCGTAGGCGATTTTTACGAAACGTTTGGTGAAGATGCAATTCGTGCCGCAGCGATTCTTGGAATTGTTCTGACGAAACGTGCGAATGGGGCCGCAGCTTACATAGAACTCGCCGGATTTCCACATCATTCGCTCGATACGTATCTACCGAAATTAGTTCGCGCTGGATTGCGTGTTGCGATTTGTGATCAGCTCGAAGATCCGAAGCTCACCAAGACAATTGTGAAGCGTGGAGTAACAGAACTTGTTACGCCTGGAGTTTCATTCAACGATAAAGTATTGGATCATCGCTCGAATAACTTTCTTGCTTCGGTTTACATTGAAGGAGAAAAAGCGGGCGTTGCATTCCTGGATGTTTCTACCGGAGAATTTCTCTGTGCAGAAGGAACACACGTTTACGTAGAGAAGCTGTTGCAGAATTTCCGTCCGAGTGAAGTACTGTTTCAGAAAAACAGAAAAGCAGACGTCAGCAATTCCTTCGGGACGCAACTACATTTCTTCGGACTCGAAGATTGGGTGTTCACGAACGATTATGCGATGGAGAAAATTCTCCGTCACTTCAATATACTTTCTCTGAAAGGATTTGGCATTGATCATTTCACCTGCGGAATTATCGCGGCAGGAGCAGCCTTACATTATCTCGCAGACACGCAACACGACAAAGTGCAGCACATCACTACGCTTTCGCGACTGGAAGAAGATTCGTACGTGTGGCTCGATCGTTTCACAATTCGCAATCTTGAATTATTCGGATCTGCGAATGAACGTGCAAGAACTTTGATTGATGTGATTGATCATACCACAACTGCAATGGGCGCACGATTGCTCAAACGTTGGGTAGCATTGCCTTTGAAAGATATTCCGCAGATTAATGAACGACTCGACGCAGTTGGTGCGCTAACAGAAGACGCCGTGCTCAGCGATGCAATTTACAATCAGCTGCGAAGCATTGGAGATCTTGAACGTATCGTAGCAAAAGCTGCTGCAGGAAGGATTTCTCCGCGTGAACTTGTTCAGTTGAAGCGTGCACTTGATGCAGCTGAACCGGTGAAGGAAATGTGCATCGACACCGGGAAGTCCGGACTCGTGAAAATTGGCGAGCGACTTGATCCTTGTGCAGCACTGCGCGAAAGAATTGGTCGCGAAGTGAATGAAGAAGCTCCGGCATTGCTCAATAAAGGAAACGTAATTGCGCAAGGTGTTGATGCCGATCTCGACGAACTTCGCAGTCTCGCTTATGCCGGTAAGGATTATCTGCTGCAGTTGCAGCAGCGCGAAAGCGAGCGGACGAAAATTCCATCACTGAAAGTCGCGTTCAATAACGTGTTCGGATATTATCTCGAAGTTTCGAATGCGCACAAAGACAAAGTTCCTGTAGAATGGATCCGGAAGCAAACACTTGTCAATGCGGAACGTTACATCACTCCGGAGCTGAAGGAATACGAAGAGAAGATTCTCGGCGCAGAAGAAAAAATTGCGTCGATTGAATTCCGCTTGTATACCGAACTCGTTGCGTCGCTGTCTGAATGGGTGGTGAAAATCCAGGTGAATGCATCGCAGCTGGCGAAACTGGATTGTCTTCTAGGATTCTCGCGTCTTGCACGCCGTCACAGTTACGTTCGTCCGCATGTGAACGATTCTCTGATCATCAACATCAAGAGCGGTCGTCACCCTGTAATCGAACAACAATTGCCTGAAGGAGATTCCTACATCGCGAATGATATTTACCTCGATCCTGCGGGACAACAGGTATTAATGATTACCGGTCCGAACATGTCGGGTAAATCCGCCTTGCTGCGTCAGACGGCATTGATCGTGTTGCTTGCGCAGATCGGTTGTTTTGTTCCTGCGACGCACGCGGAAATCGGAATGGTCGACAAGATTTTCACGCGGGTAGGAGCGAGCGACAATATTTCTTCCGGTGAATCGACGTTCATGGTGGAGATGAATGAAACGGCGAGCATCCTGAACAATCTCACGGAGCGCAGTTTGATTCTGCTGGATGAAATCGGTCGCGGTACAAGTACGTACGACGGGATTTCTATTGCGTGGTCGATTGCTGAATTCATTCACGAGCAACCGAAGGCAAGGGCGAAGACATTGTTCGCAACGCATTACCACGAGTTGAATGAAATGGCGGAACAGTTTCCGCGTGTTCGCAATTTCAATGTAAGTGTGCGTGAAGTCGGAAACAAAATTGTTTTTCTACGCAAGCTTTCTCCCGGCGGAAGCGAACATAGTTTTGGTATTCACGTAGCGCGATTGGCAGGCATGCCGAAGAAAGTTGTGGATAGGGCGTCGGAGGTTCTTAAACAGCTTGAGAAGTCGCACGCGACGGAATTGAATACGTCAGCTCTCGGCTCCGGTCCGTCAGCCTTCGACTCCGCTCAGTCTGACAAACGAGACAATTCTGCGTCAACCTTCGACTACGCTCAGTCTGACAAGGGTAAGAA
Source organism: uncultured Chryseobacterium sp. (assembly GCA_964447465.1). GTDB lineage: Bacteria > Bacteroidota > Bacteroidia > Palsa-965 > Palsa-965. The sequence continues at coordinate 12,966 of CAYUTR010000054.1, read as the reverse complement.
GGACGATGACGGTGATATGCAATTGAGTTTTTTCAAACTCGATGATCCCGTGCTGGAAAATATCCGCGAAGAGATTCTGAATACCGACATCAACAATCTCACGCCGGTGGAAGCGTTGATGAAGCTGAATGAGATTAAGAAGTTGCTCGGCAAGTAGGATGTGAAAAGGGAACGCGGATTTTGTTGTGCGTTGTTTGCTATTCGCTCGCCCGGATGATTCTATTAAACAAACACATTTCGTAATTGGATTTTATGAGATAGGCTCGCAAGTTTATCTCATAAGATCTGATTTCAGAAACGTTCAATTTACCCTACAGATCCTTTCGAAGACCTAGCACTTAAAGGGAAGCAAAATCCGCGTTGCATTTTAATCGCCTGAATATCAAACAGAAAAGGTCAAATTGCGTCCGAAGCTTGTTCCGTAACCAAAAGGTTACATATATTTGTAACCGAAAGGTTACGTAATAAATAGCGCACAATGAGAAGAGATGTTTTCCAGGCAATTGCAGATCCAACGCGGAGAGCGATCATACACATGATTGCGAAAGAGAACATGAATCTGAATTCGGTGGCGGAGAGGTTTGACATTAGTCGCCCGGCGATTTCGAAGCACATCAAGATTCTTACGGAGTGTGGATTGGTAACGATTAATGTTAAGGGTCGCGAACATTACTGTGAGGCAAAACTCGAAAAGTTGAATGAAGTGAACGAATGGGTGGCGCAATACAAGAAATTCTGGGACGAGAAGTTTGATGCGTTGGAGATATATCTGAAGGAGCTTCAGGCGAAACCTGAGAAAAATAAATCCAACGTACCGACGGATAAATCCTTCGGCAATAAGAAAATTGTGAGCGGCAAGGGCCGCAAATCATTGCCTAAGAAGAAAAAATAAAACACACACATCAATCTATGAGCAATACAGCAACAACTATCACAGACCGGGAGATTATTATCTCACGTGTATTGAATGCACCACAAGCACTTGTTTTTGAAGTGTGGACAAAACCCGAACATCTCGCTCATTGGTGGGGACCGAACGGTTTCAACGTTACAACACAGGAAGCGGATATCAAAGTAGGAGGACATTGGAAATTCACGATGCATGGTCCGGGCGGAATTGAGTTTCCAACTGAAATTGTTTATCATGAAGTTACACCGCCGACGAAACTGCGTTATTCGGTGAGTGGAAAAGATCATCCGGAGCACCTCAACTTTACCACAACTGTCACATTCGAAGATGTAGGAGAAGGAAAAACCAAAGTAACGATGACGGGACTCTTTCTATCGAAAGAAGCGGTGGAGTTTGTGTTGCGTGAACATGGTGCGAAGAAAGGCGGAGAAGAGACGATCGGGAAGCTAGCTGAGTACGTCGAACGACTTGCGGCTTCGAAGGATTAGTTGATATGCTGATTAGTTGATATGCTGATTGTTGAGCTTAAAAAAATAACCGATAAATTCTAAAGCGCCATTCATTATTCCACGAACTTTGAACTTAAATATTAAATAGCAAACCTTAAATCATAACTGTCATGTCACGAGTAAGCACTTACCTCAATTTCGGGCGCAACACAGAAGAAGCGTTCACATTTTACAAATCGGTTTTCGGTGGAGAATTCCGCGGACCTGGAATCATGCGTCTTGGTGCAGTACCATCTCAACCGGGAATGCCTCCAATGGCAGAAGCAGACAAGAATCTTGTTATGCACATTGAACTCGAGACTATCGGCGGACACGTGCTGATGGGAACTGATGCACCTGAGTCGATGGGATTCAACGTGAATTTCGGAAACAACATGCACATCAATCTCGAACCCGACACAAAAGAAGAAACGAAGAAGTTGTTTGACGCGTTGAAGGTCGGTGGAAAAGTGACGATGGAAATTCAGGACATGTTCTGGGGCGCTTACTTCGGATCGTGTACAGATAAGTTTGGTGTGCAGTGGATGTTTAACTGTAATGCTAAATAAATCATGAGCGCAAAAACAACGAAGATTCTGTACTGGGTATTCAACGGACTGTTTGTGATCGGAATGTTGTTTTCCAGCTTCGACAGTATTATGGTGGGTCCGGACAGCATTATGTTTGTTCATGATATGCTGGGATATCCCGAATACATCATTCCACTTACGGGCTGGTTGAAAGTGATCGGTTGCATCATTATTCTTCTTCCGATGCGATCGCGAATCAAAGAATGGGCGTATGCCGGTCTGTCTATTGATTTGTTTCTGGCACTATATTCGATCGGAATGACGATAGGATTCACAGTTGAAAGCTGGCCAATGTTGATTTACATTCTTCTTGCAGCTGGCGCATATTATTTCCACGTCAAAAAAGATAAGCTCTATGGAAAAGCCATTTGAAATTGAGAAAACATTTCCCGTTTCTTCAGACAAAGTGTGGAAAGCAATCACCGATCCTGGTGCCATGAAGCAATGGTATTTCGATCTTCCGGGATTCAAAGCAGAAGTTGGATACGAATTCACTTTCATGGGCGGACCACCGGATGGTGTACAGTATAATCATCTTTGCAAAGTCAAAGAAGTTGTTCCCGGAAAGAAGCTGAGTTACAGCTGGAGATACTCGGGTTACGAAGGAGATTCGTTGGTTACGTTTGAATTATTTCCGGAAGGAACTTCAACGCGATTGAAACTCACTCATTCGGGTCTCGAAACATTTCCGAAATCGAATCCTGATCTTGCTGCGAAGAATTTTGCAGAAGGGTGGAATGATATTATCGAAAGGATGTTGCGTGAATACCTGGAAGAACCTGTCGTTACTGGCGAGTAGTTCACAGTTCTAAGTTTACGATGTATCAAGTGTATCTCGACAAACTTTGGAAAAGTTTGCGCAATTACCCCTCAAACTCCGGCGCCCACGCATTGTACAGTGCGTTCAGGTAGATGTTCTCATCTTTCGTGATCACACCATCTGCTTTCACCAGTTTCACGGCGAAGTTCAGAAAATCATCACGTTCATCCGGCGTTGAATCTTCGTGAAAATCGTTCATGGCTTTAGTGAAGTGTTCCATGTAATTCGCTTTCGGAAGTGTAGAAAGAAATTCTACTTCTGCATCGAGGTTTACATGAAATGGAAAATTTTCTTCGAGGTAACGAACGATAATTTTTCCTTCCGATTCCGGAAATTCTCCGTCTACTTCACAAAGCAATAACAGGAGATGGTAACCGGCGAGCGGTTTGTTGAGTTTGCGCGTTGTCATCACGGATGCAAAAATAGGCGAGGAGAGTGTCATTGTGTAAGAGTCGTGTCAAATCCCCGGAATATTCTATAAAAAATGAAAAGAGCCGTGAATATCACCGGTTTTTCTGTACCCGCAGAGATTGTGGGTGCGAACCTGTGTTGGGAGGATTGGAAGAGAATCGGGGTTTTAATGAGGAATTCGCACAAAATCAGCAACTCGCAACCCAGAACTGAATGAGATGCAGAAATCCTCAGGGACTTTTTATATTCCCGAAAATAATTTCGCTCTTACTCAGCTTTGCGTAGAATATATATTCGGGCATAGACTTCTTGCCTGATCGGAAGATCTGCTCAAAGCCGGTCCATGTGAGAAACCAGCCAGCAGGTTCAAGAATCACTAAGGGAATGTGCATGAGGGGCTGGTTGGCTTTGAGATAAGAAAAAAAGCTCGCTCCGAGTATCATGATAATTCCAATTGTTAGAAACAGAATACTTCGCGAACGATATGATTTCCGTTTACGGACACATTCATGAAAGTTATCTTCAAACTCACGGTGCACCCGTTCGATAATAATAGCTTCTGTTTTTTCATTCCGTGATTTGTCATCAAGGAGCAGTCTCAGAGTAATTACGTTATGCTCACTTTCTGACGCTACTCTTTTCAATTCGTGCAAAAAATCGTCGGAGATATTTCTTTCCGAGTAATCTCTCGGATCAAAATCAGAGAAGATATCATTATAGTCATCGATCCATATCAGGATTTCACGAGAACTTCTTTCTACTACTTTTCTTCGCGTGGTTCCGCTCTGCGCCATGACGTATAATCTTACCTCATCTAAGTTACGCCAGGTGGGGTGAATTCACCATACTTTATGATTCTAGCGAATTCTACCCTGTTCTGAAAAATTTGTGTAACAGAATACAAAAAGAGGGCTGAAGTAAATATCGCAGCCTCTTCATTTGTGATGTACCCCTGACAGGACTTGTCTTCATCGGATACCTCTCTTGTCTTCGTTAGAATGCGAAGGTTAAATCGTAGAGCGATTTAGTCAGATCGCCTTAAACCTTCATACAACCGCGACTGTTAAATGCAAATCCCAGCATTTCAAGGCCGAAAAGCGTAATTCTGGATAAATCGAAATGCTGTACCTTTGAATTAGTGGTCAAAAAACTCACCATAGGATTTTTAGTTACCATCTACTTCATTGTAGCGGTAGGCGTGACGGTCTCAGGACATTTCTGTGGCGGTTATCTGGAATCATATTCATTCAGCATGGTGGGGAAAGAACACAATTGTTGCGGTGGAATGCCGATGGACAATAATTGTTGTGAAAACGTTCAGGTTACGATTAAGTCTTCTGAAGATCACTTTGGATCTGACGTGGTGAAAATTGAATCTCCATCTACATTCATTGGGATTCCTGCTTATAGTGCAGAACTTTTTGCCCTTCAATTACAGGACATTGTTATCGCTCCTGTAGTTCCACCACCACCGTTACTATCAAAATGCCCTGTTCATATCAAGAACAGGGTTCTCATTATTTAAGATGAATTGTTCCCTGACGTTTTCGTACTGGGATTTGTGTGTTCGTTTCACAATGAAACAACAGATGTTCATTCATCTTAAATAACCTGCCATGCAACTGTATATTAAAAACATGGTTTGCGATCGCTGCATATCGGTCGTGACCAACGAACTATCGGAACTTGAGATAGAATACACGTCGGTGAGACTTGGTGAAGTAGATATATCGGAAAAACTTTCCGACACCCAGAACAACCAGTTGCGCGAACGACTTAAAGCGCATGGTTTCGAGGTGCTGGATGATAAGAAGTCGGCGTTGATCTCGCAGATCAAAAGCGCTGTAATTAATTATATCCATTTCGACGAAAGCAAAATCATAAAGGTGAATCTCTCGGCGCACATCGCAGAAAAAGTGGGTAAGGATTACAACTACCTCAGCGGACTATTTTCTGAAGTCGAAGGAATTACAATTGAAAAGTTCGTCATCCTTCAACGTATAGAAAAAGTCAAGGAACTCCTCGTGTATGGTGAACTTTCTCTGAGCGAAATAGCCTGGAAGATGGGATACAGCAGTCTGGCACACTTATCGGGTCAGTTCAAGAAAATCACGGGACTTACCCCGAGCGACTACCGGGAAATTCGCGACAAAAAGCGTCAAAAACTGGATGAGCTGTAATGAGAAAATACTATAAACCTTTACGGAATAAATATAAGTGCTGTCTGCCCGTATCGGAGGACCTTTGCTTCATCAAATCATAAAAACTAAGATCATGATGACGCATAAATATCACCTCAAAGGACTTACATGCAGCTCTTGTGTTGCGAATGTAAAAGGTAGCTTATTGATGATGCCCGATGTTCTGTCTGCCGAAGTAACTCAGGATTCTGCTGAGATTACAATGAGTAAACACATCAGCACGGAAGACTTGCAAAAAGCTATGGGCCGCAACGGAAAGTATACCATTACTGAAGATGCAACTGTACATCAGCAAATGACTTCGGCTCCTGCTAAAACGTGGGTGCAGACATATAAGCCACTATTGTTGATCGCTGCATTTATCACCGGAGTTTCTCTGTTGACCAGCTGGAATGGAACTGAAATTAATGGCATGAAATGGATGAGTGCTTTCATGGCAGGATTCTTTATAGTGTTTTCGTTTTTCAAGTTCCTTGATCTACGCGGATTTGCCGATAGTTACGCGATGTACGACCTGCTCGCGAAACGGGTGAAAGGCTACGGATATGTGTATCCATTTATTGAACTTGCGCTTGGTGTGATGTACCTTGTTAGCTTCAATCCAGCTATCACGACAATGGCTACCATTGTAGTAATGGGCTTCAGTAGTATAGGTGTCATTAAAAGCGTGATCGACAAAAAACAAATACGCTGTGCATGCCTTGGTGCAGTATTCAACTTGCCGATGAGTACGGTTACTATTATTGAAGACCTGCTTATGGTTGGAATGGCATTGTTCATGCACTTCAGTATGCACCATTAATCGCATGAATACAGAAGCAACACCAATAAGGAAATCAAAAGCACGCCGAATAACGTTATGGATTCTTATGGTCTTGCGAAAAACATTCACTAAACAATCCTGTTGCAAATGAAGTATCGGTCAAATAGAACATTGTTGGTAAAGGTGGTTGCACTCTTTATCGCTCTGATTGTGTCGGAATTTTTGGAGGCGCAAACGACACTTGGTTTGCAGCAGGCTATTGATTCTGTAATCAAGCGTGATCCATCCGTGCAGGCGGCATCACTACAAATGGTGCAGAGTCAGCAGTTACAGAAAAGCAGTGTGAGTATTCCGAACCCTGAAGTGTTGGCAGAAAGTCCCACCGGGGAATTCTATACAATTGGTGTAACTCAATCTTTTGACTTTCCAGGGACTTATGTTCGCCAGAATCAATACCAGAAGGAACAAACTAAGCTCGCAGGTTTCGGAAAGGCAATTTCCTCTCTGGAAGTAAGGTTTCAGGTGGCACGAATTTATCTGAATGCACAATATCAGTACTCGTTATATCAACTTCTGTTGAGGCAGGATAGTTTATACAAATCGATCAGTGATGCTGGAGACAGGCTATTCAACTCCGGAAAGCTTGATCTCGTTCAGAAGACATTTGCCAATCTGCAATCCGGGGAGATTCACCTGAAATCACAAGGTGCGAAAGCGGATTACGATGCAACCTTACAGCAACTGGCCCTTCTTACGGGAGTTTCATCACCGTTTCAGGTTGAAAAGCTTGCTCCGGATCTTAAACGCGAAAAACCAAATATTAATATCGCAGCAAATCCGTACCTCGCGTATTCCATGCAACAGGAAATGGTCAGTCGCAGGTTGTGGCAAGTGGAAAGAAACCGGGCGCTTCCGGGATTCGCGATTGGTTACCTGAATCAAGGACCCATGACGACTCCGATCGGATTTCGCTTCCGCGCAGGAATCACTGTTCCTCTCTGGTTCTGGCAGTACAGCGGGAGAATGAAAGCCGCGAAGACAGGAATACGCGTTTCTGAATTTCAGAGTCAGGCACAACAACAACAATTGTCCTTACAATTGATCTCTGCTCAAAGTTCGATGTCTAAGGCAACGACTGCACTGTTGTTCTATGAAGACAATGGATTGAAGCAGGCCGAAACTATTGAGAACGCAGCACAGAGATTGTTTACTGCTGGTGAAACAGATTACATCACGTACCTCCGTACACTGAATGACAGTTACTCGATCCGATTCAATCACCTTGAAGCAGTTAAAAACTATAACGAGGCATCACTGCAGTTGAACTTTTTATCCGGCAACCTATGAAAAAGATATTGTTCCTTCTGATCGCAGTTGTACCAACTTGGCTTATTGCTCATGATGGGGAAGCTCATGCAACTGTTGCAGCTCCGGCGAAAGGGCTGAGCGCTTTCTCGACGGAAGCCTCATCGGATAAATACGAGGTATTGTTGCGTTACGCTCCTTTGCAGCCGGGGGAACATGCCGACCTCACACTTTTCCTCAGTGATTTTCTTTCCAACATTGCCGTTGACAGTGCAACAATTCAGCTTTCATCTCCTGATGACGCTTCACTCAAGTTTGAAGTCACCAAAACTGAAGCAGGTATATATTCAGTGCACGCGGAGTTTCCTGCAAAGAAAATCTACAAGATCAATGTGAACATAGTTGGTCCGAATGGTGCCGATCTGATTGCATTGAGTGGTGTTGATGTCGGAAAAGTATTGGAAGAAGAAGCTACTCAAGAACCAGCCTGGTATGAAAAAACAGGGGTAATTTTCGTCGGTGGTTTACTAGGTGGTTTGTTGATCATGTTTCTGCTGATGAAGTTCAGCCGCAAGACCAAGACACTCATTCTCGTTTTGGCATTTACTTCTGCTCATGTTCCCACGTCTCAATTATTTGCTCACGGTGGAGATGATCACGATCACGGTGGAGACAATGTAAATGGCGGCAATACGGGTTCAACAACCATTTACATCGCCAAAGAAACTCAGTTCTTGTTTGACATGACAACTGTGCGTCTCGAAACGGGAGACTTTACAGAGAGTACAGCATTGTATGGGACAATCGTTCCATCTTCGAATGGACAAGCACTCGTTCAACCATCTCAAAGCGGAAAAATTCATTCGCTCAATGTCAATGTGGGTGAAAAAGTAACGAAGGGACAATTGCTGGCCATCCTTGAACCTTCATTGGACGCTGCCTCATTGGTGAATTTCGCGGCGGAACGAAACCGGGTAAACGCAGAATATACCGCTGCCGACACAGAATACAAGCGCCTGCTTGATCTGAAAGGAATTGTTTCACAACAAGACATTGACGAAGCAAAAGCAAGATTCGAGACTGCAAAAAACAACAAAGTGCTGTTCGACGGTTTAGCCGCTGGTAGCGGAGATCCATCGCGACTGGTGTACCTGCGCTCACCGATTGAAGGAATTGTAGAAAATTTCACGTTGAGCATTGGTAGCACAGTAAATGCCGGAGAAACAATTTTCACTGTTACCGATTTATCCAAAGTCTATATTGAAACACAGGTGTTCGATCAGGACGTAGAAAAAATTACATCCGGTGGACGTTTTTCTGTTGAGTGCACAACGGACAATCACAAATCCGGTGATGTGCGTTTGCTTTCGATGGCACAATCGGTGAACGCATCCAATCAATCTCAACGCGTTTTGTTCGAAATGGATAATCGCGACGGTGAATTTAAGATCGGTGAGTTCGTAAACGTACGTGTCTTTGCAAAGGAGCCTTCACGCGAAATAACTGTACCGAACAGTGCGATTACAGAAATCAACGGTCAACCGGCTGTCTTCATTAAAAATTCCGCGGAGAATTTCTCCATCAGCTATGTTCAGCTTGGGGAAGACAATGGAGATTTCACGGTTGTTCTTAAAGGAGTTGAAGAAAATGAACGCGTGATCTCCAGCGCGACGTACCAGGCAAAAATGATTTTTCTAAACCAATAAAAAACAAATCAAGTGAAAAAGCACAGCACAATCATCGGCGCTATAGCGCTTCTCATTACAACCGCTTTCGTTACCTCATGTGGCAACGAAGGGCATCAACACGATTCCGATTCGGCTACAGATAGTACAGGCGAACATTCTCATGAACATACATACGCTTGTCCAATGCACCCTGAAGTTGTCGGGCATGAAGGCGAAGAATGTCCTAAGTGCGGAATGGCACTTGTGCACAACGACAATGCCGGAAACACAAATGAGTACAAAATGAATTTTTCGAGTTCAGTTGCATCTCCCAAGCCCGGTGAAGAAGTAACACTCAGCTTCACTCCGAAAATCAGCGGAAGAGAAACGGAACAGGTGGCGCTCGATGTGGTTCACGACAAAAAGATTCACCTCATCATTGTGAGTAAAGATTTGTCATGGTTCGACCATATCCATCCGGAGTACAACGCTGATGGGAGTTACACAGTTGCAGAGAAATTTCCGGCGGCCGGGGAATACACTTTGTTTGCAGACTACACACCCACAGGCGGAGATCACCAGGTTGAGAAAATCAATCTTACCGTTGGAGGAACGCCAGCTGCAAGTGTTGCATTGACCGCGCAGAGATTGACAGGCAAAGCAGATGGCTACGAAGTTACCATCACAAATGACGCCGGTTTTGTAACCAACAACCTGCTTCACATGGGCGCTGTAATTAAAAAAGACGGCAAAGAAGTGGCGGGCAGTGATCTCGAAAATTATCTCAGTGCTAAGGCGCATGTTGTAGTGATTGGATTGAACACAATGGAGTACATGCACGTTCACCCTGAATACGAGAATGGGAAATTTGATCTGCATACTACGTTCACACAACCGGGTATATACAAAGGATGGTTTCAGTTCCAAACGAACGGACAAGTTCACACCGCAGATTTTGTACTTGATGTGAAAGAAGGAAAAGCCGGAGATGTGCAAGGTCACGACGAGGGACACAATCACGACGACCACAAACACTAATCACTTAGTAAAGAAGATATATGCTCAACAGGCTCATACGCTTTTCACTGGAGAACCGGCTGTTCGTGGTTTCTGCCGCTGCCCTCCTGCTGGTCTACGGCGTGTACACGATGATAAGCTTGCCTGTTGATGTTCTACCTGACCTTAATCGTCCTCGCGTTACGATCTTCCTCGAAGCGAACGGCATGGCTCCGGAAGAAGTGGAAACACAAGTTGTTCTTCCGGTAGAAACAGCACTGAACGGTGCTACGGGTGTTGAGTCAGTGCGGAGCAGTTCTTCGATTGGAATCGGAATGGTGTTTGTTGAATTCGATTGGAACACCGACATCTACCTGGCGCGACAACTGGTTGCAGAAAAATTGCAGACTGTTCAATTGCCGGATGGAATAACTCCAGTGATGGGGCCAATCAGTTCTGTGATGGGGCAGATCATGCTCGTTGGTGTCACGTCTGATACGACAAGTGCACAAGATTTGCGCACGCTCGCTGATTTCACCATCCGTCGTCGCCTGATGAGCATCAGTGGAATATCTCAGGTGATTTCTATTGGCGGTGAGCGTATGCAATATCAGGTTTTGGTTTCTTCTGCAAACCTGAAACAGTACGGATTAACAATTGATGACATTGATCTTGCGCTTGGGTTAGGCAATCAGAACAGTACAGGAGGTTTCTTTGATCGCTATGGATCAGAAGTGTTGATACGCACAGTTGGACGCGCAGAAACTCTTGAGGATTTGCAAAATACTGTTGTAAAGAATATTGATGGTTTACCCGTTCTGTTGTCTCAGGTAGCGGATGTTCAATACGGGGCGGCTGTAAAGCGTGGCGATGCGAGCATCAATGGTCAGGCTTCTGTTATTCTGACAATCGAAAAACAACCGGGAGCAAACACCGTTGAGTTGACAGCAGAAGTAGAGAAAGCACTTGCTGAACTACAGGCTTCTATGCCGCCTGATGTAAAAATCAATCCTGATATTTTCCAGCAGAAACACTTTATCGTTAATTCTGTTTCGAATGTAGAAGACGCGTTGCGTGACGGATTCATTCTCGTGGTGATCGTTCTGTTGCTTTTCCTCCTCAACTTCCGAACAACGATTATCACTTTGACTGCAATTCCGTTGTCGCTTGTGGTAACAGCAATCGTTTTCAAGATGTTCGGAATTTCAATCAATACATTGACACTTGGTGGACTAGCAATTGCAATTGGCGAACTCGTTGATGATGCAATTGTGGATGTAGAAAACGTATTCCGACGCTTGCGGGAAAACCGACTCAGCGCGAATCCGAAACCAGTGATGCGTGTGATCTATGAAGCGAGTAGTGAAGTACGGAACTCCATCGTATATGCAACTATCATCGTTGTGTTAGTGTTCATCCCTCTGTTCTACATGCAGGGAATGGAAGGAAAAATATTCGCGCCTTTAGGAATTGCCTACATCACATCAATTGTGGCGTCACTGGTAGTTTCGCTTACAGTAACTCCGGCACTTTGTAGTTATCTCCTTGGTAAAATGAAACCGAAGAAGGAGGAAGATAGCATGATGGTACGTTTCCTCAAGCGTCAGGATTTGAAACTTCTCAATTGGGGACTTGACCGACCCAAATTCGTCATTGGTGTTGCAGTTGCAATGATTATTGCGTCTATAGCAATTGTTCCTTTCTTCGGTACTGAATTTCTTCCTCCGTTCAATGAAGGTTCATTCACTGTGAATTTATCCGCGCCTGCCGGAACTTCTCTCGAAGAAAGCAATCGCATCGGAACACGGGCAGAGGAATTGCTCATGCAGGTTCCGGAAGTGCAATATGTAAGTCGCAGAACAGGTCGTGCGGAACTTGATGAACACGTGGAACCCGTGAGCAATTCAGAGATTGAAGTTGAACTGATTGAAAATCCTGAACGTTCACGCGATGAAATCCTTGCTGATATACGTGACAAATTAAATATCCTCGGAGGCGTTTCTGTAAATATCGGTCAGCCGATTTCCCACCGACTTGATCATTTATTGTCAGGAGTTCGTGCACAGGTTGCGATCAAACTTTACGGAAATGATCTGACCATGCTCAGAAGTTCCTCAGCGGATGTAAAAACTACGATTGAAGGAATTGAGGGTGTGGTTGATGTACAGGTGGAGAAACAGGTGATGGTTCCCGAATTGCTGATCCGCATTAATCGCGAAGCGCTGAAGCGTTATGGTTTGCAATCGGGTAAAGTTGCCGAAGATCTCGAAGTCTTCTACAACGGAAAAGTAACAGGACAGATCATTGATGGGCAACAAACGTTTGACATTCTTCTGCGAGCGACCGACGCTGAACGAACGAACATAGAAAACATCCGCAACACACAGATTCACACAGGTGACGGTACGCTCATTCCGCTGGAACAGATTGCAGACATTGACACGACAACAACGATAAACACTATCTCACACGAAAACGCTCAGCGCCGGATTGTGATTTCCTGCAACGTACAGAACCGCGATCTCGGTAGCGCAGTACAAGAAATTCAGGAGAAGATTGCAAGTGATGTAACATTGCCCGAAGGATATTTCGTTGAATACGGCGGACAATTCGAAAGTCAGCAGAGCGCTTCACGAATGATTCTGTTCCTTGGTTTATTTGCGATTGCAGGAATCTTTATTGTGTTGTTCAGTCATTTCCGTTCCTGGAGAATTGTAACACAGATTATGTTGAATATTCCGTTGGCGCTGATCGGAAGTGTAATCGCGGTGACGTTAACAGGTGGAACATTCTCGGTTGCAACGCTGGTAGGTTT